>CAYYGQ010000020.1:0-17649 GCA_964471485.1 uncultured Sandaracinobacter sp.
TCTCCATCGACTGGAGCCGCGAATTCGCCACCTGCGACCCGGACTATTACGGCCACGAGCAGGCGCTTTTCCTCGATCTTTACGCCGCCGGCCTGGTCGACCGGCGCGACGCCTATGTGAACTGGGATCCGGTCGACCAGACCGTCCTTGCAAACGAGCAGGTGATCGACGGCCGTGGCTGGCGCTCGGGCGCCGTCGTCGAGAAGCGCAAGCTGACGCAGTGGTTCTTCCGCATCACCCGCTTCGCCGACGAACTGGCGTCCGATCTGAAGGCGCTGGTGGAATGGCCGGAAAAGGTGCGGCTGATGCAGGAGAACTGGATCGGCAAGTCGAAAGGCTTGCGCTTCACCTTCGGCGTGGACAACGCGCCGCCCGGAATCCCGGCCTCGTTCGATGTCTTCACCACCCGCCCCGACACCCTGTATGGCGCAAGCTTCGCCGCCGTCTCCATCGACCATCCGCTGGCGCGGGCGGTGGCGGCGGACAACGCCGCCGCCCGTGCCTTCATTGCCGCCTGCCGGGCCAGCGGCACCGCGACCGCCGACCTCGAAACGGCGGAAAAGCAGGGCTTCGACACCGGGCTTGCCGTCGTTCACCCGCTCGATCCGGCGCGGCGCCTTCCGGTCTTCATCGCCAATTTCGTGCTGATGGACTATGGCACGGGCGCCGTCTTCGGCTGCCCGGCGCACGACCAGCGCGACCTCGATTTCGCCCGCAAATATCTGCTGCCGGTGACGCGCGTGGTCGCCGCCGCGGGCGAGGCGGACACCCCCATCACCGACACCGCCTATGGAGGGCCGGGCCGGCTCGTCCATTCCGGGTTTCTGGATGGCCTGGAGGTGGAGGAAGCCAAGGCCGCCGTCATCGCCCGCGCGGAAGCGGAAGGCTGGGGCGAGGGCAGCACCGTGTTCCGGCTGCGCGACTGGGGGGTTTCCCGCCAGCGTTACTGGGGAACGCCCATCCCCATCATTCACTGCGATTCCTGCGGCCCGGTGATGGTGCCGAAGGCCGACCTGCCGGTGAAACTGCCCGACGACGTGACCTTCGACCGGCCGGGAAACCCGCTGGAGCGGCATCCGACCTGGAAGCATGTTTCCTGCCCGGAATGCGGCAGCGCGGCGCGGCGCGAGACCGACACCCTCGACACCTTCGTCGATTCGAGCTGGTATTATATCCGCTTCGCCAGCCAGCCGCAGGACCGGCCGTTCGACGCCGCCGAGGCCGAATCCTGGCTTCCGGTCGCGCAATATATCGGCGGCATCGAGCACGCCATCTTGCACCTGCTCTACAGCCGCTTCTTCACGCGGGCGCTGTCGTCGATCGGGCTGCTGTCGATCCAGGAACCGTTCAAGGGCCTGTTCACGCAGGGCATGGTAACGCACGAGACCTACAAGTCGGCCAGCGGCGCCTGGCTGGAGCCGGCCATGGTCGAGAAGCGCGGCGACGGCTTCGTCGAGCGGGCAAGCGGCGGCGCCGTCACCCTTGGCCGCACCGAGAAAATGTCGAAGTCGAAGAAGAATGTCGTCGACCCCGACGCCATTCTCGACCGCTACGGCGCCGACGCCGTGCGCTGGTTCATGCTGTCGGACAGCCCGCCCGAGCGCGACCTTGCCTGGTCGATGGCCGGGATCGAGGGGGCGTCGCGCTTCGTGCAGCGCCTGTGGCGGATCGCCCTTTCCGGGGCGGCGGCCGAGAGCGGCGGCGACAACGACGGCGGCGACGGCGACGACGGGGCGCTGGCCCGGCTGCTGCACCGCACGGTGGACGGCATCGGCCGCGACATCGACCATCTGCAATTCAACAAGGCCGTGGCGCACGCCTATGCGCTGGCGAACGCCATCGACAAGGCGCCGCCTTCGGCGACAAGGAACGAGGCCGTCCGCACCCTGGTGCGGCTGGTGGCGCCGATGGTGCCGCACGTCGCCGAGGCGGCCTGGGCGCTGCTTGGCGGCGAGGGGCTGGTGGCGGACGCGCCGTGGCCGGTCGCCGATCCGGCGCTCTTGGTGGACGACGAAGTCACCTATGCGGTGCAGGTGAACGGCAAGCTGCGCGAGCAGATCCGGCTGCCGAAGGGCCTGCCGAAGGACGAGGTGGAAGCGGCGGTGCTGGCGCTGCCCCGCATCGTCGAGCTGCTGGCGGGGGCGGCGCCGAAGAAGCGCATCGTCGTGCCCGACCGGCTTGTGAACATCGTCGTCTGATGCGCTTCCTCGTCGTCCTGCTGGCGCTGTTTCTGGCCGGATGCGGCCTGCAACCGGTCTATAGCGGCGGCGGACGGGGGGCGGCGGCGGCCGTCCTCGGCGCGGTCGAGGTGCTGCCGATCGCCGACCAGGCCGGCTTTCTGGTGCGCGACCGGCTGCTGCAACGGCTGCCGCCGGCCGCCGCGCCGCGCTATCGCCTGCAAGTGGTGTTGCAGGACGACATCAGCGGCTTCGGCGTTCGCGGCGACAACAGCATCATCCGCGAGCGGCGCACGCTTCGCGCCCGCTATCGCCTGCTGGACGTGGCCGACGACCGGGTGCTGCTCGACGAAAGCGCCGTGGCCGATGCCGGGGTCGATGTGGTGTCGTCCGAATATGCCGTGGTGGCGGCCGAGACCACCGCCCTTGAACGCCTTGCCCAGGAAATCGCCGACCGCATCGTGCAACGGCTGGCGCTGTACGGCCGCGAGGGCGGGGATGGCGGCGTCTCGGGCGGCGGCGGCGGGGCATGACGGCGCCATGGCAACGCTGAAGCGGCGGGATCTGCCGCGCCATCTGGCGAAGCCGGGCGCGGATCTGAGGCTGCTGCTGTTCGCCGGGCCGGACGAATCCGCCACGCGCGAGGCGGCGGCGATGGCGGTCGCCGCCCTTGCCGACGCCGGGGATCCGCTGTCGGTCGTCGATGTCGCGGCCGAGGATCTGCGCTCGGACCCCGGCCGCCTCGCCGACGAGGCGGCGTCGGTGTCGATGTTCGGCGGCCGGCGGGTGATCCGCGTGCGCGGCGCCACCGAATGGGCGCGGGAAGCGGTCGAACTGCTGCTGGCGGCGCCCGTCGCCGGCAATCCGGTGGTGATGCTGGCCGGCGAGCTGGCGAAAAGCAGCGGTTTGCGAAAGGCCGCCGAAGGGTCGCCGCGGGCGCTCGCCATGATTTCCTATCCGATCGAGGGCCGGGAACTGGCGCGCTGGCTGGAGGACGAGGCGCGCTCGCGCGGGCTTCGCCTTGGCGCCGATGTGGCGTCGAGGCTGCTGGCGCTCGACAGCGACATCGGCATCCTCGCCTCCGAACTCGACAAGTTCGCGCTTTATCTGGACGCCACGCCCGAGGCGCCGCGCCGCCTCGATCCCGAGACGCTTTCGGCGCTGGCCGCCGGCGGCGGCGAAGAGGATATGGCGGCGCTGGTGTCGGCGGTGGTCGCCGGCAACAGCGGCGCCGTCGAGCGGCAACTGGCTCTCCTTGAGGGGGGAAGCGCCATCCCCGCCCTTCGCGCCATCGCCCGCCGGCTGTTGCAGATGACGGAGGCCCGCGCGGCCATGGACGGCGGCCTCGATCCGGGGCAGGCGGTGCGGGCGCTCAGGCCGCCCGTCTATCCGTTCCGCGAGCAGGATGCGCTGGCGGCGGCGTTGCCGCGCTGGCCGCTGCCCAGGCTTCGCCGGGCGCTGGCCATGCTGCTGGAAGGCGAGCGGCGCATCAAGACGGCTGGCGGGCCCGGCGATCTGGCCGGCTGGCGGATGGTGCTGGAAGTGGGCCGCGCCCGTACCCGGGACAGCACGGGGGCAGGCGGCGGGGGGCGCGATGCCCGGCCCTAGGTTCGCGCGCAACGCCAGGCCCCCGCGCGAGGCGGCGGCGCGGACCGGCTTTTTCGCCGACAAGAATCGCGCCTTTTGGACCTTGCAGATCGGCGGCTGGACCGGCTATTTCCTGCTGCGCTCGCTTGGCGGCCTGGCCAACCGCATGGGCATCGGCTTCATCCTGCCGACCATCCTCGTCACCATCACCGGCTTTTCCATCACCCTTTTGATGGGCTGGGTCTATCGGGCGCTCATCCGCATGAAGCCGGTGTGGATGTGGAGCCTCACCTCGCTGGTGCTGCTGTTCGCGTCGATCCTGTTTTCGGCGATCGAGGTGTGGGCGCACGCCACCTTCTACGAGCCGGGCTGGCAGCCGCAGGGAATCGAGTTTTTCGGCGCCATCCTGCTGACGCTCGCCGTGCTCGGCGCCTGGACCGGGCTTTATTACGGCATCAACTATTATCTGCTGCTGTCGGCGCAGGCCGAGCGGCTGGAGCGGATGGCGGCGCAGGCGAACGCCGCGCAGCTGCAAATGCTGCGCTACCAGATCAACCCGCATTTCCTCTTTAACACGCTGAACTCCATCAGCACCCTCGTGCTGTTGTCGGAAACGGAAAAGGCCAACACCATGCTGTCGCGGCTGTCGTCGTTCCTGCGCTACAGCCTCGTCGGCGAGCGCGAGGGGCAGGCGACCGTCGCCCAGGAAATGCAGGCGCTCAGGCAATATCTCGACATCGAGCGCATCCGCTTCGAATCGAGGCTGCGCGTTTCCTTCGACATCGCCGCCGAAGTCGAACAGGCATGCATCCCGTCGCTGCTGCTGCAACCCCTGGTGGAAAACGCCATCAAATATGCCGTGACGCCGCAGGAGGAGGGCGCCGACATCCGCATCAGCGCCCGGCGTTCGGGCGAGTGGCTGGAACTGGCGGTGGCCGACACCGGCCCCGGCATCGGCGAGCAGCGGCCCACCCCCGGCGGCACCGGAGTCGGCCTCGCCAACATCCGCGAGCGGCTGGTGCAGGCCTATGGAACGAAGCACAGCTTCGAGATCGTGCCGAACCATGGTTCAGCAACGGTTCAAGGGCAGGAACCGAAAGGTCCGGGCATTCTCGTCAGGATCGAAATCCCCTTCCGTCATGCGGCGCCTCCGGTAAAATCGGCTGCTGCAAGCGGCGCGGGTTTCGGCTAGGAAGGTTCCCCATGACGATCCGAACGCTTCTCGTCGACGACGAGCCGCTTGCAATCCAGGGCCTTGCGCTTCGTTTGCGGCCCTTTGCCGACATCGACATCGTCGGCCAGGCAGCGAACGGCCGCGAGGCCATCCGCGCCATCCGCACCGAAAAGCCCGATCTGGTGTTCCTGGACGTGCAGATGCCCGGTTTCGACGGCTTTTCCGTGGTGTCGGCGCTGGCCGACGTGACGCCGCCGCTGTTCGTCTTCGTCACCGCCTACACCGACCATGCGCTGCGCGCCTTCGACGCCGAGGCCGTCGATTATCTGCTGAAGCCGGTCGACCCCGAGCGGCTGACGCAGACCGTCGAGCGGGTGCGCCTCAGGCTTCAGGAACGGCGCATGTGCGACGAGGCGGAGCGGCTGGCCGCCAAGCTGGCCGAAGTCGATCCCGAAAGCGTCGCCAGCATCGCCCCGGCCGAGCCTTCGGCCGACCGCTACGAGAAGATCATCAACGTCAAGGACCAGGGGCAGATCTTCCGGGTCGAGGTGGACAGCATCGAGAAGATCGACGCCGCCGGCGACTATATGTGCCTGTCGACCGCCGAGCAGACGCTGATCCTGCGCGAGACCATGAAGGACATGGAGCGCCGCCTCGATCCGCGGAAATTCCAGCGCGTGCACCGTTCCACCATCGTCAACCTCGACAATGTGCGCCAGGTGAAGCCGCACACCAACGGCGAATGCTTCCTGACGCTGGTGTCGGGGGCGACCGTCAAGGTCAGCCGCAGCTATCGCGACGTGGTGGCGCGCTTCCTTTAGGGAAGGGCGCCTTCAGGAAAGGGCGCCGGAAAAGACGGCGGCCATCACCATGCAGTAGAGCATCGGCAGCGACAAAAGCAGGTTGATGCGGCTGAAGATGAGGCCGAGCCACAGCGCCTTCGCGCGCCGGCCTGGGCTGATGCCATCCTCCTGCGCCGCGCGCTTCAGGTTGGGCCAGACCAGAAGCCAGCTGCTGGCCGCCATGAAGATGGCGAGCCACATGCCAAGCCCGGAAACCCGCGCCGGGCCGCGCAGCCACAGCGCGTCCACAAGATTGCCCGCGAAGAAGGCGAGGGCAAGGCCGATGGCGACGGTGAAAAGCGCGGCGAAGCGCAGCCAGAAAAAGGCTTCCGGCACCAGATACTGGTAGACCGAGGGTTCGAGATCCGCCGGCAGCCGTTCCAGCACCTGAAACAGCACGAAATGGACGAAGAACAACAGGCCGATCCACATGATGCCGCACAGAATCCACAGGAAGCGGAACACCGCCACGCCATAGCGTTCCGGGTCGTCCAGCAGCGGCGCATGAAAGCCCCAGGCCACCACCAGCAGCAGCAGCACCGAGAACAGGATCGTCGCCCAGAGATGCTGCAACAGTTTCGTCATGATCGGTCCTTCCCTTGGCCGCGCCGTCATGCCGGCTTTCCATGGTTGTTGCAATCGCGCGTATAGGCGCGCAAGCGCCGGCCATGCGCATGGGGGCGGTTCTGTTCTATCTGGTCGGCGTGGCCGTCTATTGCGCCATGGACGCGGTGATGAAGCTGCTGGTGGCCGACCATGCGGCGGTGCTGGCAACCTTCTGGCGCTATCTGTCGGGCACGCTCTTCACCACCCTCATCTGGCTGTGGTCGGGACGGCCGCCGATCACCCGCGCCATGCTTCCCGTCCACCTGCTGCGCGGCGTGGTGATCGCTGGTTCGGCGCTGGCCTTTTTCTGGGCGCTTTCGGTGCTGCCGCTGGTGGAGGTCGTCACCATCGCCTTCGTCGCGCCCTTGCTGGTGCCGCCGATCGCCGCCCTGCTGCTGAAGGAGCCGATGCGCCGCGACAGCCTGCTGGCGGGCGGCATCGGCTTTCTTGGCGTGCTGGTGGCCGCCGGGTTCGCGCCGCAGGCGCTTTCCGGCGAGCGCCTGCTGGGCGTGGCCGCCGTGCTGGGGTCGGCGGCCGCCTATGCCTTCAGCCTGGTGCTGATGCGGCTTCGTTCGGCCAGGGATGGCGCCTCTGCCCTCGGGCTTCTCGGCACCGTCTTTCCGGGGCTGGTGCTGCTGCCCTTCGTGCTGGCGACGGTGCCCGCAGGCGCCTTGCTGCCAGGGCACGACACCTGGCTGCCAGTGCTGGTGGTCGGCCTGTTCGGGGCGGTGGCGTTGCAGTTTCTGGCGCTCGCCTACCAGCGGCTGGAGGCGCAGATGCTGGCGCCGCTTGAATATAGCGCTCTCTTCTGGGCCTCGCTCTATGGCTGGCTGTTCTTCGCCGAGCCGCTGCGGTTGCGGGTGGTGGCCGGCGCCCTGCTGATCGCCGGCGCCTGCCTGTGGCAGATGCGCCGCCCGAACGGGCCGCCCGGCCGGGGTGCCTAGCGGGCGGATTCGATGCCCCCGCCCGGCTTAGCGGGCGGATTCGATGCCCCCCGCCCGGCTCAGCGGGCGGATTCGATGAAGGCGCCGCCGAGGACGCGGCTGCCCCGATAGCAGACGGCGGCCTGCCCAGGCGCCACGCCATATTGCGGCGCCGGGAACGACAGATGCGGCCGTTCGCCGTCGAACAGGCGGGCCGGCGCCAGCGGCGCCATCGAACGCAGCTTCACGTCAACGTCGAGACCGTCCGCCGGAATCGGCTCGCCAAGCCACTTGAGCGGCGCGAGATCGACGCGGCAAACGGCGAGCGCCCGGCGCGGGCCGACCACCAGATGATTTTTGTCCACATCGAGGCGGACGACGTAAAGCGGCTCGGCCTGGCCGCCGATGTCGATGCCGCGCCGCTGGCCGATGGTATAGCCGATGAGGCCCTGGTGGCGGCCGAGCATGTTGCCGGCCATGTCGACGATGGCGCCGGGGCGGTCGGCGCCGGGGCGAAGTTCGCGGACGACGGCCCGATAGTCGCCGTGCGGCACGAAGCAGATGTCCTGGCTGTCGGGCTTGCCGGCGATCTTCAGGCCGAAATGTTCGGCGAGCAGCCGCGTCGTCCGCTTGTCGAGACCGCCGAGCGGGAAGCGCAGTTGCCGAAGCTGTTCCCGGCTGGTGGCGAACAGGAAATAGCTCTGGTCTTTCGTCGGGTCGGCGGCGCGGTGCAGCTCGGCGCCGCCGCTTTTCGTTGCGGCGCCGTCCAGCCGTTGCACATAATGGCCGGTCAGCAGCGCTTCGGCGCCAAGGTCGCGCGTCACCTCCATCAGGTCGCGGAACTTCACCGTCTGGTTGCAACTGATGCAGGGCACCGGGGTGCGGCCTTCGAGATAGGAATCGGCGAACTGCTCCATGACATCGGCGCGGAACGCCGACACATAGTCCAGCACATAATGGGCGAAACCCCGGGTGTCGGCGACGGCGCGGGCGTCGGCGATGTCCGAGCCGGCGCAGCAGGAGCGCGCCCGCGACGGCGCGCCGTCCTGATCGTAGAGGCGAAGCGTGACGCCGATGGTTTCGCAGCCATGGTGGTGGGCGATGGCGGCGACCACGCTCGAATCGACGCCGCCCGACATGGCGACCACCACGCGGGTTCCGGGCGGCGGCAGGGTTTGCGCCACCTGGCGCAGCGCCGCTTCGATCGGCGTTCCGGCCGGCGCCCCGTTCGGCACCCGGCCGGCCGGCGCCCCTCCGGCGGCAGCGGTTTCTGAATTCAGGGTAACAATAGTTTGCGCCACTTTTGCTCGAATCACGCTATGAACAGATATCGTCGGGCTGAAGGTTGGCGTCGGCCAGCCGTTGCTTGGGAGAGGCAGGCCAGAACCGACGGTGGCTACCGGGCAGAAGCCTGGCGCCAGTCGCCCGTGCGGGTGGATGGACCCGTCGGGAAGGAAGCGCAAGGCAATTGTGCCGGATCGGCCGCTGGCGTGGACCCGTTCGCGCCGCTTTGTTGAAACTTGCTTGGTCGGAGGCAAAGTTTGAGATGGATAGAGAAAATGGTGTCGCCGTGCGGCCCGGTTCGGCCGGGGCCGCGCGTGAAGCGGCGGGTTCCGCCGCGCGATCGGGATCGGGCGCCGGCTCGACCCGTCCGCAACAGGTGCCGGGGCCGCATGGCCGGCCGCTGACGTTGCAGTCGCTGCCGTCGCCGGACACCAGCCGCTGGGTGGTGCGTCGCAAGGCCGAGGTGCTGGCGGCGATCCGCGGCGGGCTGCTGTCGGAGGCCGAGGCCTGCGCCCGCTATCGCCTCAGCCCGGAAGAACTGGAACTGTGGCGCGAGTCGCTCGAACGCGACGGCATTGCTGGTCTCCGCGTTACGCGGATCCAGCTTTATCGCGACTATCCGCTACGCAAATCCACGCGACCGCGCCGGGCCTTGAAGATGTCCGCCGGGGATCTGGCTCGGGAATGGGGGGCCTGACCGGCCTAAAGAATTTTTCGACGGGCCGTTCGTCAGCTTGAGGATGAGTATATGAGCAGTATCGAGCACGACGGCTCCGGCCGTGCCGTCAGCCTTGTGCCTGGCCGGACGGCATCGTCCACCCCCGCCGATGGGCGGCCGGTGCGCCGCCCCACCCCCGCCGATGGGCGGCCGGTGGGCCGCCCTGCCGCCGACGGGCGGCGCGCCGACCGCCCCGGCGCCGAAGCGCCCGGCGACAAAGCGCCCGGTGACGGAGCGTTCGGCGACGAAGCGCCCGGCGACAAAGCATTCGGGGACAGCATGGCCGCGCCGCAACGATCGGCAAGGACGACGAGAGCGCGGACGCGGCTGTCGGCGCTGACGCGCACCACCCGCCTGCTGCTGGTAGAGGACGACCGCATGTTGTCGGACGCCCTCAGCCGCACGCTCGAAAGCGCCGGCTTCACCGTCTATGTGACCGCCTATGGCGAGGACGCCATCGAACTGGCGCGCGCCTACCGCTTCGACATCATCGTCCTTGATCTGACGCTGCCCGATTTTCCCGGCCAGCATGTGTTGCAGCAGTTGCGACGCTTCCGCCCCGACACGCCGGTGATCATCCTGTCGGGCGAAGTGGGGATCGAAGCCAAGATCGAGCATTTCCTTGAAGGCGCCGACGATTACATCACCAAGCCGTTCCACCGCGAGGAACTGCTGGTGCGGATTCACGCCGTGCTGCGGCGGGTGCGCTCGTCGGCGCCCGAGCAGGTGGAGATCGGCCCGCTCAGCGTCGACCTCGTCTCGCACCGCGCCATGGTGGGCGACCGGGTGGTGCCGCTTACCGGCAAGGAATATGCCTGCCTGGAATTTCTGGCGACCAGGCGCGGCATGACCGTCACCAAGGAAATGTTCCTGTCGCACCTCTATGGCGGCCGCGACGAGCCGGAAATGAAGATCATCGACGTCTTCATCTGCAAGATCCGCCGCAAGCTGACCGAAGCCGGCGTGCCGCCGGTGATCGAAACCGTCTGGGGCCGCGGCTACACCATCCCGACCGACGCCTGATCAGCCGGTTTCGCGCCGGCGCCTCGGCCCTTCGGCAAGGGTGCGGACGATGCCGCGCAGCATCCGCACTTCGGCGGTGGAAAATTGCGGCCGGGAAAGCATCTGGGCGATGGCGCGCCTGGTGGCCGGCGTGCGGTCCGGCACATGGAAATAGCCGTTCCGTTGCAGTTCCTCTTGCACATGGGCAATGAGGGCGGCCACTTCGCCGTGGGGCGCCGGCGCATGCTCTCGGGGCGGCGCGGCCTCGGGCGCGGCCGACTGGAACCATTCATAGCCCATCAGCAGCACCGCCTGGGCCAGGTTGAGCGAGCCGAACGCGGGGTTCACCGGGCAGGTGACGATGGTTTGCACGGCGGCGAGGTCGTCCGCCGTCAGCCCAGAGCGTTCCGGGCCGAACAGGATGGCGCTGCCGAGGCCCTGCGCCGAAGCCTCGCGAATCATCGCCGCCGCCTGTCGCGGCGTCACCACCGGCTTTTCCATGTCGCGCGGGCGCACCGTCGTCGCGAAGGTCAGCGCGCGGTCGGCCAGCGCCTCGGCCACGCTTTCCCGGCAGACGGTTCGTTCCAGCACCCGGTCGGCGCCGGCGGCCGGGGGGCCGGCCTCGGGGTTGGGCCAGCCGTCGCGGGGCTGCACCAGCCGCAGGTCGTCGAGGGCGAAATTGGCCATGGCGCGTGCCGCCATGCCGATGTTCATGCCCAGTTGCGGGCGGACGAGGATGAAGGCGGGGGCTTGCATGGCGGCCTGATGAACCAGTGCGCGGCCCTCGTCGAGTCTGTCGCTGGCGGCGGCTGGCGGCGGCGGCTAGGAAGGGCCGATGCAAGACCGCCCCATGCCAGCGCCCGCCACCCCGATCGCCACCCCGATTCTTGCCGGGCTTTCCCGTGTGCCATGGCCGCCGGCGCTGGCGATTGCCGTTCTTTGCGGCCTGCTGTCGGCGCTGGGCTTTCAGCCGGTCGGGCAGCTGGCGCCGGTGGTGCTGGGGGTCGGCCTGTGGCTGTTGCTGCTGTCGGCGCAGCCGCGCCGGCGCTCCTTCCTGCTGGGGCTGGGCTTCGGCTTCGGCCAGTTCAGCCTCGGCCTGTGGTGGATCGTCGAAGCCTTCACCTTCCAGTCGGCCATGCCGGCCTTCATGGGCGTGGTGGCGGTGTTCGGCCTGTCGCTGTTTCTTGCCCTCTATCCGGCGTTTGCCGCCGCTGCCGCCCGCGGGCTTGCCGCGCGGGTCGTGCCGCTTTCCCTGTTGTTCGCCGGGCTGTTTTCCGCGACGGAAATTCTCCGCGGCCTGCTGTTCAGCGGCTTTGCCTGGAACCCTCTGGGGGCGGCCTTTCTGCAATTGCCGGGGGTCGCCCAACTGGCGGCCATTGTCGGCACCAACGGCCTGTCGGCGCTGGCGATTCTGGCCGGCGGCAGCCTCGCCGCCTTGCTGGCCGCGCGCGGCCAGCCGGGCCGCTGGCCGCTCGCCCTGCTGTTTCCGGCGCTGGTGCTGTTCGGGGTGGCGATCCCGCGCCTGCAACAACCGCTGCCGCCGCCGCCCGGCCCGGAACTGCTGCTGGTGCAGACCGGAATCGGCATCGACGACAAATATGCCGCCGACGGCGAACTGGCGACGCTGGCGACGACCATCCGCGAAACCCGCGCGGCGCTGGCCGCAGGGCCGCCGCCGGCGGCGGTGGTCTGGCCCGAGGCGGCCGTCGAAATCCCGATGGAGGAAAATCCCGACATCCGCGCCCAGATCACCAGCGGCTTCCCCGGGCGGACGCTGCTGCTGACTGGCGGCGTCAGCCTGGTGCGCGACGCCGATGGGCGCCCCATAGCGGCCACCAACAGCCTCTATGCGCTCGATGCCGCCGGGGACATTCTCGCCCGCTACGACAAGGCGCATCTGGTGCCCGGCGGCGAATATCTGCCGCTTCGCGCCATCGCCGAGCCGCTGGGCCTGGCGCGGCTGGTTCCCGGCGCGCTCGATTTCCAGCCCGGCCCCGGCGCGACGACGCTGGCGCTGCCGGGCCTGCCGGCCTGTTCGCCGGTCATCTGCTATGAAATCATCTTCCCCGGCGCCATCGTCGACCGCCGCCAGCGCCCGGCCTTCATCCTCACCGTTTCGAACGACGCCTGGTTCGGCCGCGCCGGGCCGCCGCAGCACCATGCCCAGGCGCGCTTGCGCGCCATCGAGGAAGGGCTGCCGGTGGTGCGCGTCACGCCGACCGGGCTTTCGGGGGTGATCGACGCCCGCGGCGGAATGCCGCTGCTGCTGCCGGAGGGCGTGGCGGCGACGGCGCGGGCCATGGTGCCGGCGGCGCTGCCGCCGACGCCGTTCGCAAGGGTAGGGCTATGGTCTCCGGCGCTGCTGTCGTTGCTGCTTGGCCTTGCCGGCTGGCGACTGGCGTGCAAAAAGACTTAAAAATCTCTTTATGTCCTTGCCATCCGTTGGGCGGAACGGTAGCAGTTCCCCCCCAGCGGATCCCCCCAGCGGATCGAGGAGTTGAACGTGCGCGACAGCTATGTTTTCACGTCGGAATCGGTGTCGGAAGGCCATCCCGACAAGGTGGCCGACCAGATTTCCGACACCGTCGTCGACTTCATGCTGGCCCGCGACAAGGAAGCGCGTGTCGCCTGCGAAACGCTGGTGACGACGCAGCGCATCTATCTCGCCGGCGAAATCCGCTGCAAAGGCGTGTTCGACCTGAAGGAATTCGCCGATACCGAGGGCTGGAAACCGGGCATCCGCGACGAGATCGAGCAGGCGGTGCGCGCCACCATCCGCCGCATCGGTTATGAACAGCAGGGCTTCCACTGGCGGACGGCGCATTACGAAAACCATCTGCACGGCCAGTCGGCGCACATCGCCCAGGGAGTCGACGAAGCCGGCAACAAGGACGAAGGCGCCGGCGACCAGGGCATCATGTTCGGCTATGCGACGGACGAAACCCCGGAGCTGATGCCGGCGCCGCTTTACTATTCGCACCGCATCCTGGAACGCCTGGCGCACGACCGTCACCAGGGCGTCGTCGATTTCCTGGAGCCGGATTCGAAAAGCCAGGTCAGCCTGGTCTATGAAAAGGGCGTGCCGGTGCGCGCCTCGGCGCTGGTGATTTCGACGCAGCACAAGGCGGCGCTGTCGTCGGACGCCGGGCAGAAGATGTTGCGCGACTATGCGCTGACGGTGCTGCGGGAAACGCTGCCGCGGGGCTGGATGCCGGATGCGGCCGCCATCCATGTCAACCCGACCGGCCTGTTCGAGATCGGCGGGCCCGACGGCGATGCCGGCGTCACCGGCCGCAAGATCATCGTCGACACCTATGGCGGCGCCGCCCCCCATGGCGGCGGCGCCTTCAGCGGCAAGGATCCGACCAAGGTGGACCGTTCGGCGGCCTATGCGGCGCGCTATCTGGCCAAGAACATCGTCGCCGCCGGCCTGGCGCGGCGGGTGACGTTGCAGCTTTCCTATGCCATCGGCGTTGCCGAGCCGCTGTCGATCCTCGTCGATACCCACGGCACCGGAACCGTGGACGAAGCGCGGATCGAGGCGGCGCTGCCCCGGGTGATGCGCCTTACGCCGAAGGGCATCCGCACCCATCTGGAGCTGAACAGGCCGATCTACGAGCGGACGGCGGCCTACGGCCATTTCGGCCGCGCCCCGGATGCGGACGGCGGCTTCAGTTGGGAAAAGACCGATCTGATCGAGCAGCTGAAGGCGGCCGTTTGACCGGCAGGCCCGGCGGCCGCCCGGATCGGTAAAACAACAGGTTCGCAACGAACCGCCCTGAGTTGTTATTTCATCAACAATAGCGATTAAATGGCGGAAGCGGTGGGATTCGAACCCACGAACGAGTTACCCCGTCGCTAGTTTTCAAGTTTAACGTAGTTGGCGTTTGAGCGCGAGGTGCTGCCGGGTATCGAAAGCGGGGCGCTGGACCGGCGGGACATGATTGCCGCTGTCGCCGCACTCCGAGCATGGGAATCGGACGGGACATGGGAGCAGGCACATGTTCGCTGACAGAACCCTCTTTCCAGATTTGGCTAGTCGTGTTGAATGGACTGATGAGCGAATATCTGCGGCGAGTCGGGCGGTTCTTCGGATTAATAGCAGCCGTTCCATTCCTCATAGCCTTCATAGGCGCATGGTCGGCAGGACTGGGCTTTTTCCTATTCATAATCGGTATCCCCGCTGCGTTCCTTGTATTGGTTGTCGGGTCCATTGCTTGGTTCGTTCGTAGCTATCGTCACGGCAAAGAGGTCCACGCGAAGCGCGATAGAGTTGTCATCTATGCTGCCGCACCGACGTTGCTTGTGATCACGCTCTGCCTCAGCTTGCCGCTGTTGGCGGTTGGGAGTTATACGGGCACCATGTCTCGGTTGATGCTAAACCGAGGGCATTACGAAGCGATAATTGCCAAAGTGCGATCCGACCCGAAGCCTGCGTGGTTTCAAGACGATGGTGGTGTGACATATTCCGTCGACTTGGGACCGCCCATCCGAGTGGCTTTTAATCCGGCGGGTATGCTCGATAACTGGTCGGGCATAATCTACGATCCGACCGGCGACGTTATGCTCGCTGACGGGTTTGACCCCAAGACCGGCAAATTCGCTGCTCCTGATAGGGTAACAAAGTTATTCAATGGCGATCTTGTGAGCTGTCGCCGGCTGTGGGGCGACTATTACGACTGCTCGTTCACCTAAGCTGCGTCATCGCTTAGGTCGGCTGGCGGGCCGAAGCCGACGAAACAGAGAACTATACCTACGCTATAGCCCTCCAAAATGACACCGTTTCACCGAAGTGAATCCTGTCCATGGTCGCGGTCATTAAACGGCAAAGAGATGCGCTGGGCACTACGTGGTCATTCTTTCGACGATGCTCGTGAGGCTTACGGTGGTCGTGCCCGCTGACGACCACCCTTCGGCAAATGAGATATCATGCGAATTCGGCAGTTGCTCGCGCGTTAGAGTTCGCAGTCGAATTCGCGCGGGTATCGCGGCCGCCTCACCGACAAAAAGTGCTTCTTGCCTTGGAAGGGATGAGAGCATTTTTGTCATCCCAGCTAGGCTATCAGGCAGTATCCGAGAAACATGCTCCTGATCGCTGCTATTCGCTAACCGTAGTACGATCCATGAGTTGCACTGCGAGATCACAGTATCTTCTATGTCAGATGGACGCTGTGATATAAGCATTAGTCCCAAACCGTACTTTCGACCTTCTCGGGCAAGGCGACGAATGGCTGTCTGTGCTACTTCGTACTGCGCATCACCACGATTGGGTACGTAACGATGCGCTTCCTCACAGACAAACAATACAGGGTCACGCTCGCGCTCGTCCCGCGTTTGGTGAAGTTTGTACTGAAAGAGGAGGCGCGCAATAGCACCTGTCAACGGGCCTGCGACCTCATTTGGCAGGCCCGAGATGTCTATTATTTTCAGGCAAGCGTCATCTGCCCCGTCAACATTTAGAAATTGGGACAGGATTTCGGAAAGCGTTGGGGCGTCTGGTCCGTGCTCTTCCATTAGAAAACGGACTCTGGGATCAGTCGTCAGAACACGAAATTTGTTTAGGATCGAAGCGTAGTCCTTCTGAAAATCGGAAGGCGCGACGTCATTCCATGCTGCCCCCTGCTGTCTCTTGGCCTGCCTGCCCGTAATATGTGCATGGAACTCCGCAAGCCTGAACGGGCGAGGCTTGTCCCGATCAAAGGAGGCGAGTTGGCCTTCATTCACGCCCACTGCAGCCATAGGCTGCTCAGGATGTTGTCCGGCAGGTACCTGCCATCATCCGGCTTCGCGTTGCGGCATCCACAACGTCAGGCAAGGAGAGGCAGCCGCTTTTGTACGGGAGCAACATCCTGCGGAGCTTCGGCCGTGATCCACGGCAGCATGTGCCGGGCAACCGCATCGATCACCGGGACTGCGACAGAGTTGCCGAACTGCTTGTATGCCTGCGTATCCGAAACCGGAATAATGAGCTTTGGCTTGCCGGGCTGGTCGAAGCCCATAAGGCGAGCGCATTCTCGCGGCGTCAGGCGACGCGGATTCTGACCCGGTCCCCGGTCGATCAGAATTTCCGAACCATCCTTGTAATAGCGCGCTGACAGGGTGCGGGCCACATCACCTGGCCCGACCAGTCCGAAGCCAAACCCGTTCCCGGCCGCCCGGTGCTTCGCGGCGTAATCTTGCAGGTAGCGCCAGAGGTGGTCGGTCAGCACATACTTCTGGTTTACCTTGCCGTCCGGGCCGGTAAAGGGCCGCTCGGGCGTCTCCGTGCCATCTTCCGGGTGCAAGATCGCCCTGAGCTTCGGCCCGTTCAGCGGAGACGGCACATCAAGATCGTCGAAGGTGAAATCACATTTCTCGCGGAAACCAGCGATCAGGATGCGCTCCCGGTGCTGCGGCACATAGCCCTTGGCGTTAATCACGCGCGGCGTGGGAACGTGATAGCCTAGCTCCCGCAATCGCCCCATGATCACCTTGAAGGTACGGCCGCGATCATGGTTCACAAGGTTCTTCACGTTCTCAAGGAGAAACGCCTTTGGCCGGTGCTCGGCAATGATCCGAGCCACGTCGAAGAAGAGAGTACCTTGGGTCTCATCTGCAAAGCCGTGTGCGCGGCCAAGAGCATTCTTCTTTGACACTCCCGCGATACTGAAAGGCTGGCAAGGGAAACCGGCAAGCAGGAGATCATGCTCCGGGATGTCCTTTGCCTCGATCTTCGTAATGTCCCCGGCAATTTCGTGATCGTCGTGAGGGAAGTTCGCGCTATAGGTCGTTTTCGCCCAGCGATCCCATTCCGAGGTGAAGACACATTTGCCACCGAGTGGTTCAAAGCCCCGGCGAATCCCGCCAATTCCTGCGAACAGGTCGATAAAGCGGAATGCGGGTTCCTGCGGTTTGGTAACGCCGCGATCTCGCACGAGGTCTTCCAGAACGATGAGAGCTGCCTGTCGTGGCATGGCCTCACCGCGCTCCCAACGATAAAGGGTCGCTGGCGAATAACCCACGAGGGGGGCCAACGACTCCACCGATATGCCAGCCCGTTCACGGAGTCGGGAAAAGTCGGTACGAGGTGTATCCAGCATCAGTGATCCTCTGGGTCATTTTTTATCATCCTTAGACCATGTGACACATTTAGCAAGAACAAAAGATGAATATAGGATAAGAAATAAGGTGGCTTGGCGAGTTGCTCGGTCGCGAGCCTTGCAGGAACTGGCGCGGCTTCCCTGAGGCGCGGCGAGCGAAAGCCAAGATCGCCCTCGTGTATGGGGTGCCGCCAGCGCATCAGCGCAAATGCGGCACGCTACAGCCCGCCGACTGCCCTCCATGGTTCGCTTAATTC
>CAYYGQ010000021.1:0-17431 GCA_964471485.1 uncultured Sandaracinobacter sp.
TGGTGATGAACAATTGCGCCTATGGCACCATCGCCGGGTTGCAGAAGGCGCATTACAACACCACGGTCGGCACCGTCTTCGAAGTGGACGGCCGGCCCTATTCGCCGGATTTCGCGGCGATCGCCCGTGGTTTCGGCGTCGATGGCGTCAAGGTGGAGCGCGCCGACCAGTTCCGCCCGGCGCTGGAAGCGGCCATCGCGTCCGGGAAACCGTTCGTCATCGACGTCGAGATGCAGAACGCTCCGGTGCCGACCGCCGGCCACTGGGACATCATGGACATTTATTCCCCCGGCGAGAAGAAGTCGCACGTTTCGACCTGACAGGGCCGGCCTGACAGGGTCGGCCCGAGACGGGCCGGGACTGGTCGGGCCGGGGCGGGCGATGCCTGGCAATTCTTCCGGCGGCGCTTGACGTTGCGCCGCCGGCGGGGTTTAGCCCGTCTTCCGGCTTTGGCCGGTGAGGGAACATGTAGCGATGGCATCGACAGCGAAGACAACCGGCAGAACCAACGACCCGGAGCGGACCAAGGCGAACATCATTGCCGTGGCCGCGGAGGAGTTCGCGAAATACGGTCTCTCCGGCGCCCGGGTCGACCGCATCGCCGCCAGCACGCACACCAGCAAGCGGATGCTCTACTATTATTTCGAGAGCAAGGAGGGCCTCTACCGGGCGGTCCTCTATTCCTATTACGAGAAGCTCAGAAGCGCCGAGGCCGGTCTCGACCTCAGCCGCAAGCCGCCGATGGCGGCGCTTCGCGAACTGGTCGAATTCACCTACGACTATCATGTGCGGAACGCCGAGATGGTGCGGCTGGTGCTGGTGGAGAATATCCATCGCGGCGAAAGCATCGGCGAACTGCCGCTCCTTGATTCGCTCAATTCGGCCATCATCGCGACGGTCGAGGGCATTTTGGACCGCGGCGTCAAAAGCGGCGAGATGCGCGCCGGTCTCGACCCGTTCGAGCTTTACACCTCGATTGCGGCGCTGTGCTTTTTCAACGTGTCGAACCGCTACACCATGCGGGCGATTTTCGGCCGCGACCTTGCGGCGGCGGACGAAGTGCGGGCGCGGCGCGAGGTGGTCGTCGAGATGGTGCAGCGCTACGCCAGCGCCAGCCGCTGAAAGCGGCTTCACCGAGTCCAGCCGCTGAACGCGGCTTCACGAGTCCGGCCGCTGAACGGGGACTTCGCGAGTCCAACCGCAGAACAGCGGCTTCGCCGAGTCCAGCCGTAGAACAGCGGTTTCATCGAATCCGGTCGCACAGCGTGCAGCGGCTATTTTGCGGCATCGTTTGACATGAACCATCTAGTGAGTTTATCAATTTGCACAGGAGGCCGCCGACATCTTCGCTAAAGGGCGGTCGGGAGGAACGAAACATGCCAGGGAATTCCAGCCTGCTGGTCACGGCGTCCATTGCGGTGGCGATGTTCGGGGCGGCGGCCATGGCGCAGCAGGCGCCGGGGAACGGCGACTGGCCGAATTTCGGCCGCGACGCCGGCGGCGCCCGCTTTTCGCCGCTGACGCAGATCACCCCCGAAAATGTTGCGACGCTGCGCCCGGCCTGGACCTTCCACCTGCGCCCGGAAACGGCGGCCGCGACCGTCACCGAGACCGCCGGCGAGCGCGCCCGCCGCGAAGCCGAAGGGCAGGCGGCGCCAACGCAATCGACCCGCTTTCTGCCCTCGGAAACGACGCCGCTGATGGTGGATGGCCGCCTCTATCTCACCAGCCCCTATGGCGAGATCGTGGCGCTGCAACCGGAAACCGGCGCCGCGCTCTGGCGCTATTCCCTGCCGGTCAACAGCCCGCCGTCGCTCCGGGGTGTTGCCTATTGGCCGGGCGACGGCGAAGCGAAGCCGGCCATCATCTTTGGCGACCGCGCCGGTAGCCTCTATGCGCTGGATGCTGCGACCGGCGCGCCGGTTGCCGGCTTTGGCGAAAACGGCATCGTCAACCTCAAGACTCCCGAGATCCTCAATGGCACCTCGGCCGAAGGGTTTCGCGGCAATGTCGGCCTCACTTCGCCGCCGGCCATTGCCGGCAATGTCATCATTACCGGTTCCTCGGTGCAGGAAAATCCGACGAAGGGACCGGCCGGCGACATTCGCGGCTGGGACGCCCGCACCGGCAAATTGCTGTGGACCTTCCACACCGTGCCGCGCCCCGGCGAGCCGGGGAACGAGACCTGGGAGGGTGACAGCTGGAGGCAGCGTTCCGGGGTCAATGCCTGGGATCTGCTGACGGTCGATGCCGAGCGCGGCATCGTCTTCGCGCCCATCGGCACCGCCACCTGGGACCGTTATGGCGGCGACCGCCACGGCGACAATCTTTATGCCACCTCGCTGGTGGCGCTCGACGCCAAAACCGGCAAGCTGCTGTGGCATTTTCAGGCCGTCCACCACGACATCTGGGATTATGATGTTAGCTCGCCGCCGACCCTGGTCGAGGTGAAGCGCGACGGCCAGGTGATTCCGGCGGTGGTGCTGCTCAGCAAAACCGGCCTCATGTATATCTTCGACCGCCGCGACGGCACGCCGCTCTACGACATCGAGGAACGCCCGGTGCCGCCAAGCGACGTGCCCGAGGAAAAGATGTCGCCGACGCAGCCCTTCCCGGTGACGCCGCCGCCGCTGGCGCGCATGACGGTGAACGCCGACCAGCTGTCGCGGGTGACGCCCGAGCACGAGGCCTTCTGCCGCAAGCTGGTGGCGGACAACAATATTCTTCTGGGCGGGCCGTTCCTGCCGCACGGCCTGAACCGCGTCACCGTCACCTTCCCTGGCACGCTTGGCGGCGTCAACTGGGGCGGCGGCGCCTTCGATTCCGGGCAGGGCTATTATATCGTCAACGTGCTGAACCTCGGGCAGATGCAGTCGATGGTGCCGACGGGGGCGACCGGGCCGGACGCGCTGCCCTATCGCATGGGCACGCCCACCGGCCGCTTCTGGGACGGCAGCACCCGCATGCCCTGCCAGGAGGGACCATGGGGCGAACTGATGGCGGTCGATGTCAACAACGGCAAGATCGCCTGGCGGACGACTCTGGGGCGGACATTGACGCTGCCCGCCGACAAGCAGTTGACCGGGCGCCCCAACATGGGCGGGCCGACCGTCACCGCCAGCGGGCTGGTGTTCATCGGCGCCACCGACGACAGTCGCTTCCGCGCCTTCGACGCCAGGAACGGCAAGCAATTGTTCGAAGTCGAACTGGCCGCCTCTGCCCATGCGGTGCCGATGACCTATATGGGCAAGGACGGCAAACAATATGTGGTCATCACCTCCACCGGCGGCACCTTCCTCGGCAGCCCGCTCGCCGACGATTCCGTCACCGCCTTCGCCCTGCCCTGAGCTGCCCTCAACCGCCCTCAACTGCCCTCGGCCACTGTTTTTCCCCGAATCCCTGAAAGCGAGCCTGTCATGATGCCGTTCCGCGCCTTCACCGCCGCCGCGCTCGCCTTGGCGCTGGCGACCGTTCCCGCCGTTGCCCAAACACCACCGCCGCCGGCTCCCGCCGTCACCACCGCCGGTCCGCCGCCGGGCTATCGCGACCCGGTCGCCGGCAAGCGCCGGGTGCTGTTCGTCGCCGATCTCGCCACCGGGGTGCCGACGGCGCACGACTGGTCGGCGTCGCGCGCCGCCGCCGTGCTGCAACAGCTCGGCCGCGACAGCGGCGCCTACGAACTCTACATCCAGACGACGACGCAGCTGGTCACCAAGGCAAGCGACGCCAACGCCGGTCGCAGTCGGAACCGCAACCTAGACTATTTCGACGCCGTGGTGTTCTTCACCAACGGCGACCTCACCATGAGCGACGGCCAGTTGAAAGACCTGCTGTCGTTCGTCGCCGAAGACGGCAAGGGCTTCGTCGGCATCCACACCGCGACCGTCACGCTGACCAAGCGCCCGGAATATGGCGCCATGCTCGGCGCCTATTTCGACAACCATCCCTGGGGGGTGACGACGGCGCCGCTCATCGTCGAGGACGCCGCCAACCCGGCGATGGCGAAGTTCCTGCCGGGGCAGACCGTCACCGACGAATTCTACCAGATGAAGGCGCCTTACGATCGCGCCAATCTTCGCGTGCTGGCGCGGCTCGACACCAGCCATCTCGACCTCAAGAATCCGAACGTCCACCGCACGGACGGCGATTTCCCGGTCGCCTGGGTGCGCCGGCACGGCAAGGGCAGGGTGTTCTATTCGGCGCTTGGCCACACCATCGATTCCTGGGACGATTACCGGGTGCGGACCATGTATCTCGAAGGCATCCGCTTCGCGCTCGGCGACGTAGAGATGGACACCACGCCGCAGCCGCTGCCGGCGGCCGGCGAATGAGCGCAGTGGCCGCGCCCGCACGCAGCCGCACCCGGCTGGCGATGCTGGCCTTGATCACCATCGCCACGGTCATCAATTTCGCCGACCGCACCGTGCTCGGGATCGTGGCGCCGCCGCTGTCGAAGGAACTGGGGCTGTCGCCGGTGCAGATGGGCCTGGTTTTTTCCATCTTTTCCTGGAGCTATGCGGCGGCGCAGGTGCCGGGCGGCGCCTTCCTCGACCGTTTCGGCTCGCGAATCACCTATTTCGTGTCGCTGGTGTTCTGGTCGGGCTTCACGCTGTTGCAGGGCTTCGTCGGCGGCCTCGGCTCGCTGCTTGGCCTCAGGCTTGGCCTTGGCATCGCCGAGGCGCCCTGCTTTCCCACCAACAGCCGCGTCGTCCGCATGTGGTTCCCGCAGAAGGAACGCGCCCGCGCCACCGCCGTCTATTCGATCGGCGAATATCTGGGCCTCGCCATCTTCGCCCCGGTGCTGTTCTGGATCACGGCGACGCATGGCTGGCGCATCCTGTTCTTCCTCGTCGGCGGCATCGGCATCGCCTATGGCCTGATCTGGTGGACGATGTACCGCGACCCGCACGAAAGCCGGCGGGTCAGCCGCGCCGAACTCGATCATATCGTCGGCGGCGGCGGCATCGAGCAGGCGCAGCCGACGCACTTCTCCTGGGCCAATTTCGGCTGGCTGGCGACGCGCCGGCAGGTGATCGGCGCCGGCCTCGGCCAGTTGGGCGCCAACACCGTGCTGGTGTTCTTCCTCACCTGGTTTCCAACCTATCTGCTGGAAGCGCGCGGCATGGACTGGCACACCTCGGGCTTCATGGCGGTGCTGCCGTTCCTGTCGGCCTCGGTCGGTGTGCTGGTCGGCGGCTATCTTTCGGACAGCATTCTCGCCCGCACCGGCTCGCTCAACAAGGCGCGGAAAATCCCGATGGTGCTGGGCTTCGCCATGATCGCCTGCATCAGCCTCGCCAACATCGCGCCGTCGAACGCTTACGTGATCGCCGCCATGTCGCTGGCCTTCTTCGGCCAGGGCTTCGCCGGCCTCGGCTGGCTGGTGATCACCGACGTGGCGCCGAAGGAACTGATCGGCCTTACCACCGGCATCTTCAACCTCTGGACCAACGTCGCCGGCATCGTCACGCCGCTGGTGATCGGCGTCGTCATCGCCCGGACGGCAAGCTTCGATTTCGGCCTGCTGTTCGTCAGCGCCATGGCCGTGGTCGGCGCGCTCGCCTATCTGCTGGTGATCGGCGACATCCGCCCGCCCGAGGCGCGCGCCTGAATTCCGTCGTTTTTTCCACGGAAGCGACGGCGAGGCCGCTTGACAGCCGATGGTTTCAATGTCTTGTTGAAACGCATTCGCATTAGCTGTCGTGAAGACGGCTGTCGGCTTTCAGGAGTTGCGTCAGCGTGTTTACGCTACAGCATGCCAGTCATCATGTCCGGGCAGAGCGTGTCGGCTGCCTGCTGCAACCGGGGACGATGCAGTCGCTCGATGGCGACGTGCGCGGCTTTTTCGCCGCCAGGGCCTCCGGCCCGGCGGTGCTGGTGGGGGCGCTGCCGTTCGATGTGCGCCGCTCGCCCTTGCTGTACCAGCCCGGCCGCTTCGAGCGCGGCGAAGGCCCCTTGGTGTTTGCCCCGCCGGCGGCGGCGGGCGTGCCGCTGTCGGCCGTTGCCCGCCCCGAGCCGGCGCGGGCCGATTATGTGGCCATGGTGGACGAGGCCTTGCGGCGCATCGGCGGCGGCAACCTCACCAAGGTGGTGCTGGCGCGCAGCCTGCGGCTGGAACTGGCGCGGCCGCTTGATCTCGGTGTCGTCGCCGGCCGTCTGGCGCGCGACCCGGCCGCCACCACCTTCGTCGTCCGCCTGCCGGAACGCGATGGCGAGGCGCCGGTCGCTCTGGTCGGGGCGACGCCCGAACTGCTGGTGTCGCGCCGGGGCGACCGGGTGTTCTCGCACCCGCTGGCCGGCTCGGCCGCCCGCAGCGGCGATCCCTCCGAAGACCAGCGCGCCGCCGCGGCCTTGCTGTCTTCCGACAAGGATCGCCGCGAACATGCCTTTGTCGTCGAGGAAATTCTCGATCTGCTGTCGCCCTTCTGCCTCGATCTCAGGGCGCCGGACACACCCGAACTCTGCTCGACCGCCAGCATGTGGCATTTCGGCACCCGCATCGAAGGCCGGCTGCGCGCCGACGCGCCGACGGCGGCCGGGCTGGCGGCGCTGCTGCACCCGACGCCCGCCGTCGGCGGCTTCCCGCGCCGCGAAGCGCTCGACCTGATCCGCGAGCTGGAGCCGGTGGATCGCGGCTATTACGCCGGCGCCCTTGGCTGGTGCGAGGAAAATGGCGACGGCGACTGGTATGTGACGCTGCGCTGCGCCCAGATGCGCGGCACCAGCCTGACCCTCCACGCCGGCGCCGGCATCGTCGCTGGCTCCGATCCGGCAAGCGAACTGGCGGAAACGGCGGCGAAATTCCGCGCCATGCTTGGTGCGCTTGATCTGCTGGAGGAAGGAAGCGCGCTGGAGCGGGCGGCGTGACGCCGCTCAAACAGATCTGGCCCGAGGAGTTTGCCGCCCGCTACCGGGCGCGCGGCTACTGGACCGGCGACACCTTCCGCCAGTTGCTGAAGCGGCAGGCGGCCGCCCATGGCGATCGCCTCGCCGTCGTCGGTGGCGCCAATCGCTGGACGTTCGCCGAGCTGGAGCGCCGCGCCGAAGTGGCGGCGGCCGGCTTCCTTGCCCTCGGGCTTCGCCCCGGCGACCGGGTGGTGGTGCAACTGCCGAACATCGCCGAGTTCATGGCCGTGGTCTTCGGCCTGTTTCGCGCCCATCTGGTGCCGGTGTTCACGCTGCCGGCGCACCGCTTCACGGAAATCGCCCATTTCGTGCACAAGGCGGAAGCGGCCGCCTATGTGATCGCCGACCGCCACGACGGCTTCGATTACCGCGCGCTTGCCGACAGGGTGCGGAAAGAGGCGCCGTCGCTTCGCCATGTGGTGGTGGTGGGCGACCCCGGCGCCCACACCGCCTTTTCGTCGTTCGTCGCCGATCCTTCGCTGCTGCCGGACGACGACGTTGCCCCGTCGTCGGTTGCCCTGGTGCAGATTTCGGGCGGCACCACCGGGCTTTCCAAGCTGATCCCGCGCAGCCACGACGACTATCTCTACAGCGTCCGCGCCAGCGCCGGCATCTGCGGCCTCTCGCCCCGATCCGTCTATCTGGCGGCGCTTCCGGTCGCCCATAATTTCCCCATGAGCTCGCCCGGAATCTTCGGCGCCGTCCATGCCGGCGCCGCCATCGTCATGGCGCCCCAGCCCACGCCCGACATCGTCTTCCCGCTGATCGAGCGCGAACGCGTCACCATCACCGGGCTGGTGCCGCCGCTGGCGTTGCTGTGGTTGCAGGCGGCGCCCCGCAGCCGCCACGATCTGTCCAGCCTTGCCGTGTTGCAGGTGGGCGGCGCCAAATTCATGCCGGAAGCGGCGAAACGGGTGAAGCCGGTGCTGGGCTGCGCCTTGCAGCAGGTGTTCGGCATGGCGGAAGGGCTGGTGAACTACACCCGCCTCGACGATCCCGACGCCCTTGTGACGGAAACCCAGGGCCGCGCCATTTCAGCCGACGACGAAGTGCTGGTGGTGGACGACGACGACCGGCCGGTATCGGATGGCGTGGTCGGCCATCTGCTGGCGCGCGGTCCCTACACCATCCGCGGCTACCACGACGACCCGGCGGCGAACGCCCGTTCCTTCACCGCAGACGGTTTCTACCGCACCGGCGATATGGTGAAGCGGCTGGCGGATGGCTATCTCGTCGTCCAGGGCCGCTCCACCGACCATATCAACCGCGCCGGCGAGAAGATTTCCGCCGAGGAAATCGAGGATCATCTGCTGGCGCACCCCAAGGTGTTCGACGCCGCCGTGGTGTCCGTTCCCGACAAATTTCTGGGCGAGCGAAGCTGCGCCTTCGTCATTCCGAATGGCGAAGCGCCAAAGCCGGCCGACCTGAAGGCATGGATGCGCGGCCGCGACATCGCCGCCTTCAAGATCCCCGACCAGATCGTCTTCGTCGAGGATTTCGCGACAACCGCCGTCGGCAAGGTCAGCCGCCGCGAGCTTCGCGCCGAGCTTCGCGCAAAACTGCTGGCGGAGGCATCATGACCATCACCCCGCGCCTGCCGTCCATTGCCCCCTATCCGCTGCCGGACGAGGGCGAGTGGCCCGCTTCACGCGCCCCCTGGCCGTTCGAGCCGGCGCGCGCCGCCCTTCTGGTGCACGACATGCAGGGCTATTTCGTCGATGCCTTCGTGGCCGGCAGCGATCCGATCCAGGGCGCCATCGCCAACATCGCCCGCCTGCTGGCAGCGGCGCGGGCGAACGGCATCCCGGTCTTCTACACCGCGCAGCACGGCGACCAGTTGCCGGCCGATCGCGGCCTGCAAAAGGATCTCTGGGGACCGGGGATGCGCCATCTGCCGGCGCAGCAGCGCATCATCGCCGCACTTCAGCCCGAGGCCGGCGACCTGTTGCTGGTGAAGCACCGCTACAGCGCCTTCCAGCGCAGCAATCTCGAATCGTTGCTCAGGGCGCGCGGCCGCGACCAGTTGCTGATCACGGGAATCTACGCCCATATCGGCTGCCTGCAAACGGCGGGCGACGCCTTCCAGCGCGACGTGCGACCCTTTTTCGTGGCCGACGCCGTCGCCGATTTCTCCCGCCACTGGCACGACATGGCGCTTTCCTATATCGCCGATTGCAGCGGCGTCGTCTGCTCCGCCAAGCAACTGATCGAGAAGCTGACCTGATGCAACCGATGGCCCCCATGCCCCTCCCGGACTTTCGCGCCACCGTCCTTGCCATGCTGGGCGACGAGGCCGGCCAGATCGGCGACGACGACAATCTGCTGGACGCCGGGCTTGATTCGATGCGGGCGATGAACCTCGCCATGGAGTGGAGCGAGGCCGGCCTGCCGCTCGACTTCGCCGACCTTGCGGAATCGCCCAGCATCGGCGCCCTTTACGCCCTGCTGGTCGAGCGGCAGGGAGGTGCCGCCGCTTGAGGGAAGACGCTTGATGGAAGACCTTGCGGGCGCGCCTCTTGCCGAGGCGCAGGAGGGCCTCTGGTATGCACAGCGCCTTCAGCCCGACAACCCGATCTTCAACACCGGCCAGTATCTGGATCTGGAAGGCGCGCTCGATGTGGGCGCGCTGCAACGCGCCGTGGCGCAGGCCGGCCGGGAAGCGGAGACGCTGTCGCTCCGCTTCACCGATGGCGAGGCCGGGCCGCGCCAGATGGCCGACCCGGCGCTTCGGCCGCGCCTGAAGCTCGTCGATCTTTCGGCCGACGCCGACCCGGAAGGCGCGGCGCTGGCGGCCATCCGCCAGAGCATGGCAACGGTCACGGTGCCGGAAAGCGGGCCGATGGCGCGGCAGACCCTCTATCGCCTGTCGGCAACGCGGCATTTCTGGGCGCAGCAGGTGCATCATTTCGCCATCGACGGCTATGGAATGGTGCTGCTGACGGCGCGCATCGCCGAGCTTTACGGCCTTTTTGTTGTCGGCAAGGATGGTGGCGGCCGGCCGCTGGCGCCGCTCGCCCCGCTACTGGCCGAGGACGAACGCTACCGCCGCTCCGCCGAACGCGAAGCGGACGCGCGCTTCTGGAAGCAGCGCATGGCGGGGATGGCGGAGGTTGCCGGCCTTGCGCCGGGGCGCGCCCAGTCGGCGCATGGCTTTCACCGTTTCGCCGAGCCTTTGCCGGAACCGACCCGCGCCGGCCTGCTGCGGCTGGCGAAAGCAGCCGGCGTCAACTGGCCGGATGCGCTGACGGCGCTGGTGGCCGGCTATTGCCGGCGCTTTGCCGGCGGCGAGGAGATGGTCGTCGGCGTGCCGCACATGGGGCGGATGTCGGCGGTGGCGGCGCGGGTGCCGGCGATGGTGATGAACGTGCTGCCGCTTCGCGTTGCCGACCGCGAGGAAGCACCGCTTGGCGATTTCCTGCGCGAAGTGGCGAGGGCGACCGCCGACGCCCGCCGCCACGGCCGCTATCGCAGCGAACAGTTACGCCGCGACCTTGGCCTGATCGGCGGCAGCCGCCGGCTCTACGGGCCGCTGGTGAACGTGCAGCCCTACGACCGGCCGCCGCGCCTGGCCGGGCTGAAGGTCGCGCTCCATGTCACCGGCACCGGCCCGGTGGACGACATCGACTTCACCTTCCGGGGCGACGCCGCGCACAGTCTTTCGATCGAAGTCGATTCCAACCCCGACCTCTATTCCGAGGCGGAAACCGTGGCGCACGGGCGGCGCCTCGCCGAATTTCTGGGGCGGGCGGTGCAGGCGCCTGGCCTTGCCGACGTGCCGACGGCGACCGCCGCCGAGGCCGACGCGGAAATCCGCCGCTGGAACGCCACCGATCACCCCGTCCCCGACACCACGCTGGTGGCGCTCGTCGAGGAACGGATGCGGCAGGCACCCGATAGCGAAGCGCTGCGCTTTGCCGGCCGCTCCATGTCCTACGCCGAACTGAACCGGCGGAGCGGGGCGCTGGCTATGACGCTCCGGGAGCGGGGTGTCGGCGGGGATGCCGGGGGGGAGGGGATCGTCGCCGTTGCCCTGCCGCGCTCGTTCGAATTGCTGGTGGCGCTGGTGGCGATCCTGCGCGCCGGCGGCGCCTGGCTGCCGCTCGATCCCGATTATCCGGCCGGGCGGGTGAAGTCGATTCTCGACAGCGCGGCGCCCGTCGCCGTGCTGGCCGAACACGACCCCCACGGCCTTTACGGCGAACGGCTGCTGCCGCCCGCCCTCTGGCCAGAGCAGGCCGCCTTCGCGCCGGTGGCGGTCGCGCCCCGCCACGCCGCCTATGTGATCTACACCAGCGGCTCCACCGGCGCGCCGAAGGGCGTGCTGGTCGAGCATGGCGCCATCGTCAACCGCCTGCTGTGGATGGCCGAACATTACGGCTTCACCGCCGCCGACCGCATCCTGCAAAAGACTCCGGCCACCTTCGACGTGTCCGTCTGGGAATTTTTCCTGCCGCTGCTTGTGGGCGCCACGCTGGTGATCGCGCCGCCCGACGCCCACCGCGACCCCTCGGCGCTGGCCGCCCTGGTGCGCTCCGAGGGCGTCACCACCCTCCATTTCGTGCCCTCGATGCTGGCGGCGTTTCTGGACGCCCCGGAATCGGCCGGGCTGGTCGCAACCCGCGTCTTCGTCAGCGGCGAGGAGCTGCCGGCCGCGCTTCGCGACCGCTTCCACCAGCGCGTCACCGCCGAACTGCACAACCTCTACGGCCCGACGGAGGCCGCCGTCGATGTCAGCTTCTGGCCGGCCGGGCCGGAGGACCGCAGCCACCCGGTGCCGATCGGGTTTCCGGTGTGGAACACCAGGCTGCTGCTGCTGGACGAGCGCATGCGGCCCGTGCCCCCCGGCATGACCGGCCACCTCTATCTTGGCGGCGTGCAACTGGCGCGCGGCTATCTGGGCCAGCCGGACCTTACCGCCGAGCGCTTCGTCGCCGACCCCTTTCACGAAGGCGCGCGCCTCTACAAGACCGGCGACCTCGCCCACCGCCGGGCGGACGGCGCGGTCGTTTTCCTCGGTCGCGCCGATCATCAGGTGAAGATCCGCGGACTTCGGATCGAACTGGGCGAGATCGAGGCGGTGCTGCGGCAAAGCGGGCAGGTGGCGGCGGCGGTCGTCGTCGCCAGCGACGGGCATCTGCTGGCCTATGTGGTGCCGGAACAGGGGTTCGACGCCGATGCGGCGCGCGCCGCGCTTCGCCGGGACCTGCCCGATTATATGGTGCCGTCCGCGATCGTGCCGCTGGCCGCACTGCCGCTGTCGGCGAACGGCAAGCTCGACCGCAAGGCGCTGCCAAAGGTGGAATTCGAAAGCAGCGGCGGCGAAACGCCGGCAACCGATACCGAGCGCCGTCTCGCCGATCTCTATCGCCGGTTGCTGCGAAGGCAGGACGGCATCAGCCGGACCGACGATTTTTTCGCCCTTGGCGGCGATTCGCTGCTGGCGGTGCAATTGATGCTGCGAATCCGCGAAACCTTCGGCCACGATCCCGGCCTCGGCACGCTGTTCGAGCACCCGGACCTCGCGACGCTGGCCGCGAAGATCGACGAGAAGGCGGCGCTGGACGGTCTGGCGCCGCTGCTGACGCTGACGCACGGGCCGAAAGCGCGGCCGCCCCTGTTCCTGATCCACCCGGCCGGCGGCATTTCCTGGGGCTATCGGACGCTGGCGCGCGCCCTTTCGCCGCAGCGGACGGTTGTTGGCGTGCAGGCGCCGATGCTGGCGGCGGACGCCCCCCTGCCTTCCGGCATCGAGTCGCTGGCGGCGGATTATGCGGCGCGGATCATGGCGGCCGCGCCTTCCGGCCTGGTGCATCTGGGCGGCTGGTCGGTCGGCGGCATCCTGGCGCAGGCGGTCGCCATCGAATTGACGGCGCGGGGGCGCGAAGTGGGGCTGGTGGCGCTTTTCGACAGCTACCCGGCCGACTGCTGGCGCCACGAGCCGGAGCCGACCGAGGCGATGGCGCTGCGGGCGCTGCTGGCGATCGCCGGCCACGATCCCGACGCCCACCCGGAACTGGCCGGGCGGGCGGAAATCCTCGCCTTTCTGCGGCGGGGCGGCAGCACCCTTGGCAATCTCCCCGCGGAAGCGCTCGACGGCGTGATCCGCACCGTGCTGGAAACCAACCGCCTGGTGCGCCGCCATCGCCACCGGCGCTTTCCCGGGACGCTGGCGCATGTGCGCGCCGCGCTCGACCACAAGGCCAGGCCGGAATTGCAGGCCAGCCTCTGGCAGCCCTATGCGGCGCGGCTTGCCCTGTTGGAAGTGCCGTTCCTGCACTCCGAGCTGACCGGGGCGGCGGCGTCCGCGGCGATCGCGCCGCTGCTGGACGCGGAAATGGCGGCCTTTGAAAGGAGGGCGGCATGACGAACGGTTTTAAAGGGCGGGTCGCGCTGGTGACGGGGGCGGCCGGCGGCATCGGCGAAGCAGTGGTGCGGCAGTTGCTGGCCGAAGGCGCGCGCGTCGTCGCCGCCGACCTGCATCCCGTCGGCGCCCGCCACGCCGATTTCCGGCCGGCAGCGCTGGACGTGACCGACGCCGCCGCCGTCGAGCGACTGGTGGACGAGGTGGAGCGCGACTTCGGCGCCATCGACTTCGGCGTCAGCGTCGCCGGCATCCTGTCCACCGACAATGTGTTCGACACCAGCGACGAAACCTGGCGGCGCGTCTTCGCCGTCAACGCCGACGGCGTTTTCCATTTCGGCCGCGCGGTGGGGCGGCGCATGAAGGAACGGCGGCGGGGCGCCATCGTCACCGTCAGTTCGAACGCCGGCGGCGTGCCGCGCCAGAACATGGCCGCTTATGCGGCGTCGAAGGCGGCCGCCACCATGTTCACCCGCTGCCTGGGGCTGGAGCTGGCGCCCCACGGCGTGCGCTGCAACATCGTCGCCCCCGGCTCGACGCGCACCGCCATGCTGGAGAGCATGTGGCAGGATGAGGCGGACGCCGCCGCCCTCATCGCCGGCCAGCCAGAACGCTTCAAGGCCGGAATCCCGCTTGGAAAACTGGCCGCCCCCGACGATGTGGCGGCGGCCGTGCTGTTCCTGCTGTCGGCAAAAGCCAACCACATCACCATGGCCGACCTCTACGTAGACGGCGGCGCGACGCTTCGCGCATAAGAAGGCAGAATCGTGCCTCCGGCGGGCAGGGGTTTGTAACCCCTGCACCCGTTACTTTTTTGTATTGCACTGGTTGCAGACACACTGTTCACAAAGCGTGCCTGCACCCGCCGGAACCGGCCCTTCGCACGTTTGACGCTGCCGGGCAGCTAGGACCGCCAATCTGCCGTCCCAATCTAGATCCTATAGTCGCTCGTTCGGAACGCAATCGATCCATTACTTGGTAAGCCAGCTGAGGTCCTGACTGTGCTGGACTCGTTCGGGATCAGTAAACGGTCGGGAGGCTGGGGCGACATCGGTTAGGCCAGCATCGAAGGGAGTTTGAGATGAGATGGCACGCCGATGGGTAAGTCGCGACGAGCGACAGCCAGGAACAGCACTATGGGTGAGGCTAGATAGCCACGGCTTTCTCGGCTTCTAGCTAGCGCAGCCGAGATACCTCTTCACCTTTCGCGGGGTCTGCGACGAGCGGCAGACGCCCTTTAGCACGCGCAGGAAGGCCTGCCCGTTCATGTCATCGTGCATTACCATTAGTTTAGCCTCCACCCCCTTCCTGAGGCTGCTCTCGCTGACGATCTTCGCCCGAGCATAGAGCACAAAGGACTCATGTTTGAGGAAGGCATGTTCGTGTTTCTGCAGGATGCAGGTTGTATCGTGGTTCGTGCCGGTGACCGAGCAGACGCTGATTAGCGCTACGTTCCCATCATCGTCTGGATCATTGCAGATGACATGAAGGTGTTTGCGTTCCGGATCATGCTTCGGCCCGGATACGATGAGCAGAGTGCCCTTCTTCGCGATCGCCACCCCTCGCTCCCTGCTTACGCTAGCTCGGCGAGCAATTTGGTAATCGATGCTTGGTCTCGAAGAAATTGGGCGTGCTCGGCCACATTCTCGATGCCGACCGCATAGAGCAGTCGCTCGAGTGGGATCGGGTTGGAACTGCCGTTCGGATCTTCCCATTCGGGAATGTTGTCGCTCTTATGCGTCCAATCGACGAGTTGCCACTGCGTCATGCCGCCGAACTGTTCCCAGACGTTGTCGAGCACATCGACCTCTGCGTCGCTGAGTTCGTCAAGAGCGTTGACCACGATTCCCGGCTTTACGCCGATCATATGGTTGGCACGATCTTCGAGTATGGTTGACCAGTTCGCGTCCTCGACTTCGCCCTTGGCGTTATCGTACGTCCACGAATTCACGGGACCATGCGGCAATGATGCTCGCGGCTCATCGAGCATGGGCATGGCGAAGCGCTTCAGAGCCTCCCGATCGCTGATGTAGACGAGCTTGATCGCCTTTAATATATTGATCGAGCGAGTCCCGGTTTTCAGCGCAAGATAGGCGATGATCTGCGCCGCCTTTGCTGAATTATACACCTCGACGCCTCCTGCGACGCATTGCCACCTACCTCAATATAGCGAAGCCCATCTTAATTTTCCACAACGCACTTACGGGCTTGGTGCACATGAGTTTACGGGTTTTGCCGGCGCGCTAGGATCAAGGGTGTCAGTCGAAATCAACATAAGCCCCTAGCCTACAATCGGCCCGGCCTCGGTCAATCGGCGAGGGAATCCGTGCAAGGCTGAACGTCTGCTCTGGCCGAACAGCGTCATTCAAGTGGCGAGACGGCAGCGACGGCTTAGTCCCAACAGCAGGCACTCCACCCCAAATTAGAAATGGCTGTGTAATCGCCTGAAATAACGGGGTGCGGGGGTTGCAAGCCCCTGCCCGCCGGAGGCGAAATCTCTACCCCAACCGTTGCCGCACCAGTTCGATGAAGATGGCGGCTGCTTTTGGTAGCAGCGCGTCGTCGAAATCATAGGCCGGGTTGTGGCACATGGCGCTTTCCTGCCCGAGGAAGAAATAGGCGCCGGGCGCCTGTTGCTGGAACAGGGCGAAATCGTCGGTGAAGGGCAGGGGGGCATGGTCGAGGAGCAGCCGTTCCTCGCCCAGCACCGCCTTGGCCGCCGCCGCCACATGGGCGGCCGCCTCCTTGTCGTTGTTGCAGGGCGGCACCTCGGCGCTGCGCCGGCAGCGGACGGTGCAGCCGGTCAGGGCGGCGATGCCGTTGCAGGCGGTCTCCAGCCGCTGCCAGAGCAGCTCCATCACTTGCGGCTTCAAGGCCCGAAGCGTGCCCTGCAACCGGCTGGTGCCCGGAATGACATTGTGCGAACTGCCGGCGTTCAGGGCGCCAAGCGTGATCAGCGCCGATTCCCCCGGATCGACATAGCGGCCGACGATCGACGAGATTTCAACGGCAAGGCGCGCCGCCGCCTGCAACGGGTCGGTGGCCTTGAAGAAGGCGGCGCCGTGGCCGCCCACGCCCTCGATGTCGATTTCGAAGACGATATAGCCGTTCATGGTCGGCCCGGTGCGGACGGCGGCGTGGCCGGCGGCGAAGAGGGGCATGTTGTGAAAGGCGTAGACCTCGTCGAAGGGGAAGCGCCGCATCAGGCCGTCGTCCAGCATGGCCCGGGCGCCGAGGCCGTTTTCCTCGGCCGGCTGGAACAGCAGGACCACCCGGCCCGTTGCCGGCGGGTTTTCGGCCAGATGTTGCGCGGCGCCCAGCAGGGCGGCGGTGTGGCCGTCGTGGCCGCAGGCGTGCGCCACCCCCGGATGGGTGCTGCGCCAGGCGTGCGCGCCGGTCTCGTCCATCGGGAGGGCGTCCATGTCGGCGCGTAGCGCGATCGACGGGCCGGGCGCCTTGCCCTCGACCACGGCGACCACGCCGGTTTTGCCGATGCCGGTTTCGGGCTTGAGGCCGAAGCCTTGCAGCCGTTCGGCGACGAAGGCCGAGGTGCGGCTTTCCTCGAAGGAAAGTTCCGGGTGGCGGTGCAGGTGGCGCCGCCATTCCGTCATCCGCGGCGCCAGATCGTTCGTCCGTTGCAACAGGCTCATGGTTCGTTCCCGTCTGTCCTGCCCGAAGGCTGCTTGACTTCCCCCATCCCCCCTAGCAACGAAAGCGCGCAGAAACCAAGCCGGCGCGGCCGCCATGCTTCAGGAGGGAATGCTGAATCACGAACAGGCGACGGCGCGGCGGCAGGCGATGGCGCAGTATCGGCGCACCGTCCGCCGCCGTATGCTGCTGCTGGCGCTGCTGCTGCTGCTGGTGGCGGTGGCCTTCGTCGCCGATATTTCGACCGGTCCCTCGGCGCTTTCGCTCGGCGATGTCTGGGCCGGTCTCTTCCGCCCGGAAACGCTGTCCGGCCCGGAACTGACCATCATCCGCGACATCCGCCTGCCCTATGCGCTGATGGCGATCCTGGTCGGCGTGGCGCTGTCGCTGGCGGGGGCGGAAATGCAGACCATCCTGAACAATCCGCTGGCCAGCCCCTTCACCCTCGGCGTGTCGTCGGCGGCGTCGTTCGGCGCCGCTCTTGCCATCGTGCTGGGCTTCAGCCTGCCGTTCCTG
>CAYYGQ010000022.1:0-8514 GCA_964471485.1 uncultured Sandaracinobacter sp.
ACCAGACCTCGCGCGGCGGCCGCGACCTGCGCGGCTCCAACTGCCTGTTGCCGAACGTCACCATCGACGGCACGGCCTACGCCTACCAGGCGGATGGCAGCTATCTGCCCGGCCGCAACCTTTGCGGCGTGCTGACTCGCAACAACATCATCCCCGACACCCGCCGCCATTCGGTGTTGCTGACGGCGCGGCAGGAGCTGGGGGACAGCGTCGAGCTGTGGACCGAGCTGAACTATTCCAAGCTGAAGACGCACAGCCTCGGCGGGCAGCGGTCGATGAACATGTTCATCGACAGCACCAACCCCTATTATCCGACCCAACTGCCGGACGGCGTGACCGGCACCCCGGTCCTCAACGTCATTCGCAGCGGCGATGGCCTGCTTGGCCAGACCGAGGCGTTCAAGGCGTCGGAAGTGATGGCGGCGACCTTGGGCGCCGACGTCCAGCTTGGCGGCGACTGGGTCACCAACATCCTGTTCCACGCTTCGAAGACCAACGACTTCAACAGCGACCCGGAAATGGACCTGATCAACATGGAGCGTGCGGCCGCCGGCACCACGCTTGATACCGCCCTCAATCCGTTCGGCCAGGCGGCCGACAACAATGCGGCGGTGCTGGCCAGCATCAACAACGGCTACACCCGCGACAACATCACCAGCCAGCGCCTGCGCGAGTTGCAGGTGAAGGCCGATGGTCCGCTGCTGACGATCGGCGGCGGCGATGTGCGGGCGGCTGTTGGCGTCGACATGCGCGACGAGCAACTGGTGCAGCGGCAGGTCTCGGGTTCGACCGCGGCCGGCGCCCGCCCGCGCCTGAACGTTCGCGACGACAATATCGACCGCGTGGTGGTTTCGGGCTTTGGCGAATTGAACGTGCCGATCTTCAGCGACCAGAACGCCCAGCCGGGCCTGGAAAAGCTGACGCTGTCGGTGGCCGGCCGCTATGACCATTATGCCAAATATGGCGGCCAGTTCAATCCGAAGCTCGGCCTGGTCTGGGCTCCGGTGCGCGGCGTCGACTTCCACGGCAGCTACGGCACCTCGTTCGTGGCGCCGAACATGGGTCTCATCACCTCGACCTTCACCTATATGGGGTCGCGCGACAACAATACCCAGCTCACCGACTTCCGCACCGGGCTGCAAATCCCGCGGCCGTTCGATGTCTGGTATGTGGGTGGCGGCAACCCCGACCTCGAGCCGGAAACCGCCACCACCTGGTCGCTCGGCGTCGACCTGGCGCCGCCCCAGGTTCCGGGCCTGCGCTTCAGCGTCAACTATTATAATGTCGACTACAGGAACACCATCTACAAGGTCAGCATGACCGAGGCGGTCACCAACCCCGCCTTCGGCGCCTATGCGATCATCCGGCCGCCGGCCGGGGAAGACATGACGGCGTGGAACGAAGCGCTGGCCTTCTGGCAGGCGAAGTCGCCGCCGGAGATGGACGTTCCTTCCTATGTGGACTGGGAAATGATCCTGCGGACCGAGGCCATCAACCTTGGCCGGCGCAGGTTCCAGGGCCTCGACTTCGACGCCTCCTATGCTTTCGGCACCGAAATCGGCGATTTCAACCTGTCGCTGAACGCCAACCGCAAGCTGGTCGACAAGCAGCAGGTGCTGCCCGGCAGCCCCTACGACAGCCGCCTCGGCACCGACCAGGCGCCGAAGCTGAAGGGCCGCGCCGTCATTGCCTGGCGGTTGCAGCCGGTGTCGCTGACCTTCGGCACCAACTACACCAGCTCGTTCCTCTATCAGAGCGGTTCCGGTTGGAAGAAGGGCAGCTCCTGGACCATCTTCGACGTCAGTGCGGGCGTCGCGCTCGATGCGTTGATGCCGGGGGCGTCCCTGCAAGGCCGCGTCGTCAACCTGTTCGACAAGGATCCGCCGTTCACCGACAACGCCAACGGCTATCTGCCGGCGATCGGCTCGCCGTTCGGGCGTCAGTTCGAACTGACGCTGCGGGCGAGGTTCTAGGCGATTTCACCCGCGGGGGCCGTGAGGATCCCCGCGGGTGACCCATCCGAGGGTCCCTGCAACCCCTCCTTAGCCGGGGTCGGTCACCGCCGATCCCGGCATTTTTTTGGCGGGGAAGCCCGGGCCGGCGGATTGGGCTGACGCGGCCTCGGCGGGCGGCTGATGCCGAGCATTCTGTCGCGGGCGGCGCCCGTTCTGGCCGATGGCCTTGACACCCCATTTTCTGTATTCAATACACCGATCGAACGGAGGTACCGCATGGCAAGAGAGGTGAAGCGACCCGGCGGGTTCCGCTCCAGAGACTGGTTCGCCAATCTGCAACGCAGCGACATGACGGCGGTCTATCTGGAGCGCTTCATGAACTATGGCCTGACGCCGGACGAGCTGCGTTCGGGCCGGCCGATCATCGGCATCGCCCAGACCGGAAGCGACCTCAACCCCTGCAACCGGGTGCATCTGGATCTGGCGAAAAGGGTGCGCGACGGCATCCGCGATGCCGGCGGCATCCCCATGGAATTTCCGCTGCACTCGATCTTCGAGAATTGCCGCCGGCCGACCGCGGCGGTCGACCGCAATCTCGCCTATCTCGGCCTCACCGAAATGCTCTACGGCTATCCGCTGGATGCGGTGGTGCTGACCACCGGCTGCGACAAGACCACCCCCTCGCAGGTGATGGCGGCGGCAACCGTCGATCTGCCGGCGATCGTGCTTTCCGGCGGGCCGATGCTGAACGGCTGGTTCGAGGGCAAGCTGGTCGGCTCCGGCGATGTCATCTGGAAAAGCCGGGACCGGCTCGGCTCGGGCGAAATCACCGAAGAGGAATTTTTGCAGGCGGCCATGGCCTCGGCCACGTCGGTCGGCCACTGCAATACCATGGGAACGGCCTCGACCATGAACTCGGTGGCCGAGGCGCTGGGGCTGTCGCTGACCGGTTGCGCCATGATTCCAGCCGCTTACCGGGAACGCTCGCAATATGCATATGAAACCGGGCGCCGCATCGTCGACATGGCCTATGACGATCTCCGCCCGTCGAAGCTGCTGACCCGCGAGGCCTTTCTCGATGCGATCGCGCTGACCACGGCGATCGGCGGCTCCACCAACGCGCAGCCGCACATCACGGCGATGGCCCGCCACGCCGGGGTGGAAATCACCACGGCGGACTGGCTGGAAACCGGCTATCATCTGCCGCTTCTGGTGAACATGAAGCCGGCCGGCGAATATCTGAGCGAGGATTTCTATCGCGCCGGCGGCGTTCCGGCGCTGATGTGGGAACTGATGCAGGCCGGCAAGCTGCACCCGGACCGGCCGACGGTGACCGGCCGCACCATGCGCGAAAATCTGGCCGGGCGCGAAACCACCGACCGCCGCATCATCCGCCGCTTCGACCAGCCGATCCTGGAGAACGCCGGCCTGCTGCCGCTGCGCGGCAATCTGTTCGATTTCGCCATCATGAAGGTCAGCGTCATCTCCGAGGAATTCCGCAACCGCTATCTGCGGCGGCCGGGGAAAGAGAATATCTTCGAGGGGCGCGCCATCGTCTTCGACGGCGGCGACGACTATCACAACCGCATCAACGATCCCGCGCTCGCCATCGACGAGAATTGTATACTGGTGATGCGCGGCGCCGGCCCGGTGGGCTGGCCGGGATCGGCCGAAGTGGTGAACATGCAGCCGCCCGACGCGCTTCTGCAACGTGGCGTCCACAGCCTGCCGACCATCGGCGACGGCCGGCAGTCGGGCACGTCCGGCAGCCCGTCCATCGTCCATGCTTCGCCGGAAAGCGCCGTTGGCGGCGGTCTTTCCTGGCTGCGGACCGGCGATATCATCCACGTCGATCTCAACAGGGGAATCTGCAATGCGCTGGTCGACGACGTGGAAATCGAGCGCCGCAAGAAGGAGGATGGCGTGCCGGCGGTTCCGCCCAGCCACACCCCCTGGGAAGAGATTTCGCGCGCCAATGTGGGCCAGATCGAAACCGGCTATTGCCTGGAATGCGCGCCCCGTTACCAGCGCATCGGCGAGGGCCTGCCAAGGCACAACCACTGACCGCAAAGCGAGGCGCTCGCCCGTCGCGGGCGCACTTTCCTCGCCTTCCGAGCCATGCTAGGAACAGATAGGAGTTATTTTCGCCATAGATAGGATACAACAGCTGACAAAGCAGGAGGATAGGGGTGGCGGCACCGCGCCGACCACGCTTCGCAACCACCTGGAACGTATGCTGCGCGAGCAGATTCTGACCGGGAAATACGCCCCTGGCGAGCGGCTGAACGAAAGTCAGATCGCGCGCGAGTTCGGCGTCAGCCGCATCCCGGTGCGGGAGGCTCTGTCGCGCCTGCAGGAACAGGGGCTGGCGATCAGCCGCGAACGGCGGGGGATGTTCGTCGTCCGCCTCAGCGACGACGAGGTGCAGCAGATCAATTCGCTGCGCCTGATCCTGGAAACCGAAGCGATGCACCTGGCCCGGGCGCGCATGACCCCGGAGCTTGCCGCCGAACTGACCGGGCTGGTCGAGCAGATGGAGGCCTGGGAAGGCCCGCAGATGAGCGGCGCGGAACTCGACCGCCGTTTTCACGCGACCATCTGGCGCGCCGCCGGCAACCCCTATCTCGAACGCACCCTGCATGCGCTCACCACACCGCTGTTCGCGCACAAGGTGCTGGAACATGTAAGCCACAGGATCCAGCAATGGCGCTTGAATCACCATCGGGCGCTGCTTGATTTCGTTCTCGGCAAGGGCGGCGACCCGCAGATGGCGCTGCTGACGCACTTGCGCATGGCCTATGCCGAGCCGGAGCGCTTTTCCAGCCTTGCGGTTTCGGACCATGCCACCCAGGGAAAGGGCGGAAATTCGGCCTCGCCCGGGCCTGGCGGCGCCAAGACGTTCAATGTAAAACAAGGAGTGAATTGATGAAATTGTTGCGCTATGGTCCCAAAGGCCAGGAAAAGCCCGGTCTTGTCGACGCCGACGGGCGTATCCGGGATCTGTCCGCGCATGTCGCCGATATCGATGGCGCGGTTCTGGCCGGCAAGCTCGATGCGCTTCGCGCCCTTGACCCCGCCAGCCTGCCGCTGGCGCCGGAAAACGCCAGAATCGCCGAGCCGGTCGCCCGGGTCGGCAAATTCCTCTGCATCGGGCTGAACTACAGCGACCACGCCGCCGAATCCGGCATGCCGATTCCCGACGAGCCGATCATCTTCACCAAGGCTACCTCGGCGATCATCGGCCCGAACGACGACGTGCATCTGCCGCCCAGCTCGAAGAAGTCCGACTGGGAAGTGGAACTGGGCGTCGTCATCGGCAAGGAAGCGCGCTATGTGTCGAAAGCCGACGCGCTTTCGCATGTGGCCGGCTATTGCGTGGTGAACGACCTGTCCGAGCGCGAATATCAGCTGGAACGCGGCGGCACCTGGGACAAGGGCAAGGGCTGCGACACCTTCGGCCCCTTCGGCCCCTGGCTGGTGACCGCCGACGAGATCGCCGATGTCGGCAATCTCGACCTCTGGCTGGAGGTGAACGGCCGCACCATGCAGAAGGGCAATACCGGCAGCCTGATCTTCGACGTTGCCCACCTGGTCCACTATACCAGCCAGTTCATGAGCCTGCAGCCGGGCGATATCATCAGCACCGGCACGCCGCCGGGCGTCGGCATGGGCATGAAGCCGCCTGTATACCTGAAAAACGGCGATGTGATCCGTCTTGGCATCAGTGGCCTTGGCGAGCAGCGCCAGGCCGTGCACCAGTAATGGCCAGATAATGACGGGGGCAGGGCGGCGGCATCCAGGCCGCCGCCCTGCTGGCATTTTCAAAATTCCTGCATAATCTCTGTTGGTTGACGGCAATGCCGCCGCTGCCGCCGGTTGCCAGCGCGCCGGCGGCCGGCCGTTTTTCGCCGCCGGGGCCGGCGGCGGCTTTTCGCCATCAATTGACCGCCAATTGACCGCCAGTCTGTCGACAAGCCGATTTGAACTGTGTACAGGTCGCGAAACGCAGCAACGGCCGCCACGAACACGGCCGGACAGCCGAGGGAATGACCAGCATGCAGATCGGTGCCCGCTCTTTGACCGCAATCGGATTGGTGCTTGCCGTGGCGGCGGCCGCGGTGGTGTGGCAGTCTTCGGCGCGGACCGGGCCGCCGACCTCGATCGAGGGCAAGACCTGGCCGGCGCCGGTGCAGACGGACCAGCCGGAATTTCCGCCGCCGCTGTCGACCGAGGACGCGCTTAAAACCTTCGCCATGCCGCCCGGCTGGTATCTGGAACTGGTTGCGTCCGAGCCGCTGGTCGAGGATCCGATCCTGGCGGAATATGACGGCGACGGCCGGCTCTGGGTGATGGAAATGCCGGGCTTCGCCGTCAACGAGAAGATCGAGAACAGTTTCGAGCCGATCAACAATCTGGTCATCCTGGAAGACACCGACGATGACGGCGTCTTCGACAAGCGCACCGTTTTCGCCGACAAGCTGATCATGCCGCGCGCCTTCAAGGTGCTGGCGGACGGTTGCGCCCTCATCGGCGAGCCGCCCAACCTGTGGAAGGCGTGCGACACCGACGGCGACCTGAAGGCCGACACCAAGGAGCTGATTGCCGACAGCTTCGCCACGCAAGGCGTCGTCGAGCATGGCGCCAACGGCCTCTACTGGGGCATGGACAACACCCTCTACGTCTCCGAGCACAACTGGAACGTGTCGACCAGGGGCGGCGAATTCACCACGGTGCCGACGCTTCGTCGCGGCCAGTGGGGCGTCACCCAGGACGACGACGGCCGCATCTACCGGAACGTCAACACCGACGCCCTCTTCGTCGACTATGTGCCGGGCGGCTATTTCGTCCGCAACCCGAACCTGGTCCGCACGCGCGGCCTCTATGAAGTGCTGGCCGATCAGGCCACCACCAACATCTGGCCGGCGCGGCCGACGCTCGGCATCAACCGCGGCTATCGCGCCGAAACCACCCGCGCCGAAGACGGCTCCTCTTCCTATTATCAGGGGGTGTCGTCGCCGATGATCTATCGCGGCGACCGGCTGCCGAAGGAATTGTACGGCCAGGCGTTCGTCGTCGACGGGCCGACCAATCTCGTCCACCTGCTGCGCCTCGAAAACGACGGCAAGGGCAATCTGAAGGCCAGCGACTGGTATCCGAAGGGCGAGTTCCTGACCTCGACCGACGAGCGCTTCCGCCCGGTGGCGCTGACGCCCAGCTATGACGGCAGCTTCCTGGTCATCGACATGTATCGCGGCGTCTCGCAGGACGGGCCGATCCAGACCGATTATCTGCGGCAATATGTGCTGAAGCACAAGCTCTGGGAGGGCATCCACTACGGCCGCATCTACCGGGTGGTGCACAAGGGCATGCGCGCCGACAAGCGGCCGAACATGTCGAACGACAGCGCGGCGACGCTGGTCACCTATCTGTCGCATCCGAACGGCTGGTGGCGCGACACCGCGCAGCAGCTGCTGGTGCAGCGGCGCGACCTCTCGGTGGTGCCGGAACTGACGAAGCTGGCGCAGGATTCAGACGATGCCCGCGCCCGCTTGCAGGCGCTGTGGACGCTCGACGGTCTCGACTCCGTCGATCAGGCCCTGGTGGCGCGCGCCCTGGCCGACCCGGCGCCCGGCATCCGCACCGCCGCCATCCGCCTGGCCGAGCCGCATCTCGGCGACGCGGCGATCCTTGCCGCCGTGCTGAAACTCGCCGACGACGAAGATTGGGGCGTGCGCCGCCAGTTGGCCGCGACCCTTGGGCTGCTGCCGGAAGGCGCGCGGACGGCGCCGCTCGTCGATCTGCTGCGCCGCCACGGCGACGATCCGATGCTGGTCGACGCCGCCGTCAGCGGCCTTTCAGGGCAGGAACTGCCGGTGCTGCGGCAATTGCTGGCGCAGGATGCACCACCGGCCGACGCCATTGGCGTGCTGGCGGGCGCCATCGGCAAGGAACGCAACGCGGCCAATGTCGGCGCGGTCGTTGGGCTTGCTACCGACAGCCGGCGGGCGCCGGCAGCGCGGACGGCGCTGCTGAACGGCCTCAACATCGGCCTTCGCGGCATCGCCTTCGACAACAACGACCAGCAGGTGGCCGGCGGCCGCGCCGGCGGCGGCATTCCGGGCCTGGCCCGGCGCCGCCCGGCGGTGGCGCCGCTTGCCCTCGGCGCCGCGCCGGCGGCGCTCGTCGCGCTGACGCGGGGCCAGGGCGCCGACGCCGAAGCAGCGGCGCAACTGGCCGACGTGCTTGGCTGGCCGGGCAAGCCGGTGGCCAAGGTGGCGATGATCGAGCGCACGCCGCAGCAGGAAGCGCTGTTCCAGGCCGGAAAGGCGCTCTACGATAATGATTGCGTCGGCTGCCACATGCCGAACGGCCAGGGGGCGCCCAATGTCGGCGCGGCGCTGGCCGGCTCGCCCTTCGTCAACGGCCCGGCAAGCGTTTCCGGCCGTATCCTTCTGGCCGGCATGGAAGGCTCGATCGGCCTGATGCCGCCGTTGGGCGCCACCATGAGCAACGAGGATCTGGCGGCGGTCCTGACCTTCGTTCGCGGCAGCTTCGGCAA
>CAYYGQ010000022.1:8524-16825 GCA_964471485.1 uncultured Sandaracinobacter sp.
CGAGGCCGACGAATGGCGGCGCATGTACGACTTCCGCAAGGACCCGTGGACCGAGGAGGATCTGCAAGCGGTGCTGGACGCGGCAGCCGCGCGGCGCTGACCGCCGACGCCATGCCCACCGCCAGCGCCGGGATCGTCGTTCGCGCGCTTGCCCGGCGCTACGGCGCCACCGAGGCGCTGGCCGGGATCGGCTTCGAAGTCGCCGCCGGCGAGATTCTCGGCCTGCTCGGCCCGAACGGCGCCGGCAAGACGACGACGATCGAAGCGATCGCCGGGCTGGTGGTGCCCGACGCCGGCGACATCAGCGTCGACGGCATTGATGCCTTGGCCGACGGCCGGGCGGCGCGGCGGCGGCTGGGGGTGGTGTTGCAGGATAGCGGCCTGCCGCCCAGGATCCGCCCGCCGGAAGCCTTGCGCGCCTTCGCCAGCTTGCAGGGGGCAAAGGCCAGCGCGGACGACCTCGCCGATCTCGCCGCGCGCTTCGGCCTTGGCGGGCTGGAGCGGACCGCGGTCGAGGCGCTGTCCGGCGGCCAGCGGCAGCGGCTGGCGCTGGCGCTGGCCTTTGTCGGCCGGCCGGCCGCCATGCTGCTCGACGAACCGACCTCGGGGCTGGACCCGCAGATGCGGCGCATGGTGCAGGAACAGATTGCGGCGTTGCGCGATGCGGGTTGCGCCGTGCTGCTGGCCACCCACGACATGGCGGAGGCCGAACGGCTGTGCGACCGGGTGGCGATCCTGCACCAGGGGCGGATCGTCGCCACCGGCACGCCGGAAAGCCTGGTGGGCGGGCGGGCGCGCCTGGTGGTGGCCAGAACCGCCACGGCCCCGCCCGGCGGCTGGCCGGAAACGCTGCCGGGAGTCGGCGCCGTCCGGGGCGCCGTCCGGGGCGACGCCAACGAACTGCGCTTCGCTGCCGACCGCCTGACCGAGGCGCTGCCGGCGCTTTGCCGCTGGCTCGACGGGCAGGGCCTCCCCCTGCTTTCGCTTCGCGCCGACGCGCCGACGCTGGAAGAGCTGATCCTGTCGCTGGAGCGGCCATGAGCGCCGCCACCATCGCCGCCACCATTGCCTCTCATGCCTGGCTGACGCTGAAGCTGAACTTCCGCAACCGGCTGGCCATCCTTTACGGTTTCGCCTTTCCGCTGCTGTTTCTGGCCGCCTTCCTGGCGCTCTACCGCCACGAGCCGATTGCCCTTCATATGGGCGAACTGCTGACGGTGACGGTGCTGGGCGGCGCCTGCTTCGGCCTGCCGACGGCGCTGGTCGCCGAGCGCGAACGCGGCGTCTGGCGGCACTACCGGCTGACGCAAAGCAGCACGGCGGCGCTGCTGGCCGCCGTGCTGCTGGCGCGGCTGGTGCTGATCGGCCTGGCCGGGCTTTTGCAACTGGCGGTGGCGCTGGCGCTCGGCATGGCCTGGCCGGCCGATCCGGCGGCGCTGCTGCTGGCCTTCGTCGCCACCTGTTTCGCCTTCATGGGCCTTGGCCTGCTGATCGCCATGCTGGCCGACGGCGTGCCGGCGGTGCAGGCGCTTGGGCAGTGCATTTTCCTGCCGATGCTGATGATCGGCGGCATCGCCGTGCCCATTCAAAGCCTGCCTTCCTGGGCGCAGCATCTGTCGGTGTTTTTCCCCGGCCGCTATGCGGTGGAGGCGCTGCAAACCGGCATCGGCGGCGGCGGCGCGGCGGCTTTTCCGCTGCTGGCGCTGCTGGCCACCGGCCTTTCCGCCGGGCTGGCCGCCGTGCTGATGTTCCGTTGGGACAGCGGCGCGAAAGGGCGGGGGAGGCGGCGCGGCTGGGTGCTTCTGGCGCTGCTGATCTGGGTGGCGGTCGGCGTCGCCGCCGAGCGGCGCGGCCTGGTAGCGCCGCCCGTGGCCGAGGCGGAAAGCGCGCCGGCGCCGGAACGCTATCTGCGCCCGTCCGCCGCCAACACCGCCGCCGGCTGGGCGGGCGTCACCACGGCCGATCTCGCCAATATCGCCTTCGAGCGCCTGCCGCCCGACAGCGGCATCGTCGCCCCCATCGCCCGCTTCGACGAAATGCCCGACCCGGCCGCCGAACCGCTGCTCGGCCAATTGGCCGCAACCCTTCCCGACTGGGCACCGGGCCATGTGGCCGACCGCGAACAGCGCGTCCGCAACCTGCTTTGCGTCGCCGCCGTGCCCGATCTGTTGCAGATGGAAGCGGTCGAGCGCTTCGTCCCCGTCCTCGTCTTCCAGCGCATCCGCGCCGAAGTGCCGCGGGACGACCTGGTCCGCATCCTCTACTGGATCGCCTTCCATGCCGATGGCGGCGACGATGGCGCCTGCCGCCAGCTTGCCCCGCTCGGCCTGCCGGCGATAGACGGCGACACCCGGCGGCTCAGGCCGCGAATCACCATCTACGCGCTGAAACTTCTGGGCCGGATCACCGGCGATCTTCTGCAAAAGTAAAGGAAATCCTCGATCCCATGCGCTTCGTTCCCATGCTGCTGCCATGTCTTCTTGCCTGCCCCGCGCTTGCCCAGTCGGCCGGCGATCCGGCGGCGATCGTCGTCACCTCCAGCCGCACCGGCGAGGGCGGCGGCCCGGCGCGCATCACCGCCGAGGATCTGCAACGCCTGCAACCGCTGTCGCTGCTCGACGCCCTCGACGATGTGGCCGGCGTCCATGCCGTATCCACCGGCGGCGCCGGCGGCGGCAGCTTCGTCTCCATCCGTGGCGGCGAGCCGAACTTCACCCTGGTGCTGCTGGACGGCGTGCGCGTGAACGATCCCACCAACAGCAAGGGCGGCGCCTTCGATTTCACCCTGATCGACCCGTCGCTGGCGCAGGCGGTCGAGGTCAGCCGCGGCGCCGTCTCCGCTGTCCATGGTTCCGATTCGCTTTCCGGGGTCATCAACATCCGCTTGCGCGACGCCACCCCCGGCCGCTCGTCGGCGACGGCCAGCCTCAGCGGCGGCACGCGCGGCGAGGCCGGCGGCCAGCTCAGCCTGCTGCACGGCTGGGCAGACGGCGGCCTGCTGCTTTCGGCCGGCGGCGCCGACAGCGGCGACACCAGCAAAGGCTCGACCTTGCACCGCTGGCAGGCGCTGGGCCGGCTGCACCAGCAGGTCGGCGCCTACCGGGCCACTGGCTTCGTTCTATACAGCCGCAACCGCCACGAAGGCTTCCCGGAAGACAGCGGCGGCCCCGACCGCGCCGTGCTGCCCGACCTTGAACGCGGGCGGGGCAGCCTGCTGGCGATGGCCGCCTCGCTTCGCCATCGCGAGGAAGGGCCTTGGCGGCCGCACGTCTCGCTCAGCTACAGCCGGCAGACCAGCGACACCGAGACGCCGGCCATCGCCCCCGGCGCGCTGCAAGGGGTGCCGGCCATCCGCGCCGACGACCGCCTGGAACGGCTGGAAGCGATCGCCGACCTGGTGTTCAGCAGCGAACGGCTGACGGCGACCATCGGCGGCGCCTTGCTGCACGAAGTGGGGGAAAGCGACGGCAGCATTGATTTCGGCTTCCCGGTGCCGGCCGATTTCCGCATGAAGCGCGACACAGCAAGCGGCTTCGCCGAGATGACGCTGGCCCCTATCCCCGGCCTGCTGCTGAACGGCGCCTTCCGCCACGACAAGGTGCGAAACGGCCCCGGCGAATGGACCGGCCGCGCCGGCCTGTCCTTTGCCCCCGGCACCGGCCTGCCGGTGCTGTTCGCGCGCATCGGCGAGGGCTTCAAGCTGCCGAGCTTCTATGCGCTCGGCAGCCCGCTGATCGGCAACCCCGATCTGTTGCCCGAACGCAGCCGCAACCTTGAAGCCGGGTTCGACTGGGCGCCGGCGCCGGCCGCCACGCTTCGCCTCGCCTGGTTCGACAATCGCTTTCGCGATCTGGTCGATTTCGACCCCGTCCTCTTCACCTCCGTCAACCGCGAGCGGGTGCGCGCACACGGCGTCGAGGCGTCGTTCGGCCTGCGGCCGACCGCGGCGCTCAGCCTTGGCGGCAGCCTCACCCGCCTGCTGCTCGACAGCGAGACGCCGCTTCGCCAGCGCCCCGGCTGGCAGGGCCATGTGCGCGGCGCCTGGCAGGCGACGGACGATCTCGGCCTCAACGCCACGCTTCGCTTCAACAGCGATTTTTTCGACAGTTCGATCCCGACCGGGCTGCTGCTGCAGCCGGGGCACGCCGCGCTCGACCTCGGCCTTGGCTGGCGGCTCGATCCGCGCTTCCGTCTCGATGTGGTGGCCCGCAACGTCACCGACAGCGGCTACCAGCAGGCGGTCGGCTTCCCGGCGCCGGGGCCGACGCTGAAGGCGACGCTTGCGGCCACCTTGTTCTGATGAAGCCGTCCCGATGATGAAGGCCGGGCGGCTGCTGGCGGTGCTGACGGCGCTGTTCTTCGCCGGCACCGTGCTGTTGTTCCTGCTGGGCGGCGCCGCCATCGAGGAATGGACCGCCCGGCAGTTGGCGGCGCCCGGCTCGCGCGCCGCCGCCGGCCTGCTGCTGTTTGTGCTTCTGGCCGGCGACATCGTGCTGCCGGTGCCGTCCAGCCTGCTGGCGCTGGCCGCCGGCACCCTCTTCGGCGCCGTCATCGGCACCCTCATCGCCGGCGGCGGCCTTGCCCTGGGCGCCGTCGCCGGCCTCGTCGTCGCCCGCCGGCTGGGGCGGCGCTGGGTGGAAAGCCGGCTGCCGGCCGCTGAAGTGGCGCGGCTGGAACGGATGCTTGCCCGTTATGCGCCGCTCGTCGTCCTCGTCACCCGGCCGGTGCCGGTGCTGGCCGAAACCAGCATCCTCGTCGCCGGCGCCGCCGGCATGCCGCTGCGGCCGCTGCTGCTGCCCACCCTTCTTGGCAGTTTCGCCACCGCCGGCCTTTACGCCTGGCTTGGCGCGCAGGCGCACGGCAGCGTCGACTTCCTGTTGCTGTTCGCCGCTTCCTGCCTGCTGCCGGCCGCCTGCTGGCTGCTGTTGCGCCGGTTTCGGCGTTGACGCCGGCGAAAAATCCGATAATCCGTATACAGTTCTAAAAGGGAGAGTGGCATGACGACGAGACGACAATTTCTGGCCGCCGGGCTGCTGACGGTGGTGGCCGCCGGCGGCTTCGAACGGCTGGCGGCCCAAGGGCTGCTGCCGCCGAAATCGCCGATCGGCCTCGCTGGCGCCGCGAACGGCCGCCACAGCGGCGGCCTGCCCGGCGTTTTCGAGGCGCTGCGCGACCGGCCGGTCGCCTATGTCGAATATTGCCGCTCGATTGGCGCCGGCGGCATACAGTCCGGCATCGCCACCGACCTCGCGGCGACGCGGAAACGCCTCGACGAGCTTGGCATGTATTATGAGGGCAACGCCGCGCTGCCGCGCACGCTCGATGAAAGCACCGATGGCTTCGAACAGTCGGTCGTCAACGCCAAGGCGCTGGGGGCGACGCTGGTGCGCGCCGTCAGCCGGCCGCCGCAGGGCAGTTCCGGCCGCCGCTACGAAGGCTTCACCTCCTATCCGCAATATGCCGACTGGCTGAAGACCGCCAACGCCATCGTCGAGAAATGCCTGCCGATCGCCGAACGGCACGGCATTGCCATCGCCCTTGAAAACCACAAGGACCGCAGCGTCGACGACCATGTCGCCTTCCTGCAACGCATCAGCAGCGAATATCTGGGGTCCCTCATCGACCCCGGCAACAACATGTCGTTCATGGAGCGGCCGGAGGAAACCGTCGGCAAGCTGGCGCCGTTCGTGAAGGCCACGTCGCTGAAGGACATGGGCGTTGCCCCCTATGAAGACGGCTTCCTGTTGTCGGAAGTGCGCTTCGGCACCGGCATGACCGACCAGAAGGCGCTGTTCGAACTGATGCGCAGCCACAATCCGAAGCTGAACGCGACAGCCGAACTCATCACCCGCGACCCGCTGAAGGTGCCGGTGCTGACCGACGATTATTACCGCAGCTTCCCCGAGGGCCACCGCGCCCGGGTCGACGGCTGGCTGGCGATGGTGCGCGAACGGGCCAGCCTGCTGCCTTACCCGACGCAATTGTCCAGAACCGAGCAATTGCTGCTGGAGGAAACCAACAACCGCTCCACCTTCGAATGGGGGCTGGCGAACCTCGCCTGAATCGGTCGGCGAAACGGCAAAGGGCGGGAACGCCGCCCTTTGCTGGTTTCGGTGGCCTGAAGCGGCCCATAGGAAACAAAGGGCAGGGCGCTCCTGCCGCGCGCTTCGGACGGGCTAAGGCATGGCCCGTTTCCGATGGACTCATCGGAAACGGGGAACCAGGCGGAAAAACAGGAGTCAGGGCAGCCGATTTGATGCCGTCAAACCGTGGCTTGGCTAGCGCGCCTGCGGATAGCTGTCGGTTTTGCCGGTGCGCGGGTTGGTGACGGCCACCGTGCCGTCGACAGCGACCGAGATCAGGATCGGGCGCATGGCGTCCGGTTCGTCGGCGATGTTGGCGATGTTGGCGGCGTCGACATTCTTGGCGCCGGGCTTCACCGCCTGGTGCACCTGGTAAAGGCCCTTGACGCTGCCGGCCGCAGTGAAGGAATCATAGGTGGAGGGGTCGCCGCCCTTGGTGGCGCCGTTTGGAATGACGACGACGGTCGGCTGCAAGGTGGCCGCCACCATCGGCTCGTTGCTGAGTTCGAAGCCGTGGTGGGTGGCGATCATCAGGTCGACCGGGCCGATCAGGTTCACCGGACAGACCAGCCGGTTCTCGATATCGCTGGTGGTGTCACCCAGCAGCACGATGCGCGCCGTGCCATATTCGGCGACGAAGCCCAGCGAGCGCGGATTTTCCTCGCCGCCGTTGCGGTCCATGGTCTGGGTGGCGTTGGCGCAGCCGACGCCGGGCTGGCCGGCACCGGGAAGCGGTTGCGCCAGCACCTGCCGGTCGGCGTTGGTGGCGGTGATGGTCATCTCGCCGATGGAAATGCGCTGGCCGGGATGGAGGGTGGTGCGGTCGCTGTCGCCGATGGCCGCCACATAGTCCGGGTAGCGGCTGGCCGGCGCGCTGGCCAGTTGCCGTTCGTTGGCGTTTTCCGGCGGCGCCTCGCGGTTCAGGCCATGGTCGAGGAAGTGGCGCACCGGCACCAGCTTCACCAGTTCGGCAAAGCCGCCGATATGGTCGATGTGGTAATGGGTGGTGAGCATATAGTCGATATGGTCAAGGCCTTCCGCCTTCAGCGTGTCGGCGACGCGCTGGGCGTTGCTGACCGGCTGGTCGCGGAAGCCCGCCGGCCAGCCGCTGTCGACCATCAGCGTCTTGTTGTCGGGGGTGATGAACAGGGTGCCGCCGGCGCCTTCGAAGTCGAACTGGATGATTCGAAGCTCTGGTCCGGCGGCCAGCGCCGGCTGCGCCACGCCGGCCAGCAGCGCCACGGCAACAAGGGAGTGGAGGTTCATGGCCGCTGCTCCTGCGCGATGGAAAACACATATTCGGTGATGGAATGGAAGGTGTCGCCCGGCCGCAGCACCGTCGAGGGGAAATCGGGCTTGTTGGGGCTGTCGGGGAAATGCTGGGTTTCAAAGGCGATGCCGTCGCTCTGCCGGAGGGTGCGGCCGTTGGCGCCCAGGCTGTTGCCGACCAGATTGTTGCCGCTGTAGATCTGCACGCCCGGTTCGGTGGTGCGAACCGTCATCACCCGCCCCGACTTCGGGTCGGAGAGAATGGCGGCATCGCGGAGGCCGCTGCCGTCGAGCACGAAATTATGGTCGAGGCCGCGCGCCAGCAACATCTGCGGATGCGTCGACCAGATGCGGCTGCCGATGGGGACGGCGGTGCGGAAATCGAATGGCGTGCCGGCCACGGCGGCGATTTCGCCGGTCGGCACCTGTGTTTCGTCGGTCGGCGTGTAGCGGCTGGCGTTCACTTGCAGCAGCTGATCATAGACCGGGCCGGAAGCGGCGCCGGCGACGTTGAAATAGCTGTGGTTAGTGAGGTTGATGACCGTCGGCTTGCTGGTGGTGGCGCTGTATTCGAGCCGGAGGGCGCCGTTGTTGTCCAGCGAATAGGTCATGATGACGACCAGTTCGCCCGGATAGCCGTTCTCGCCGTCAGCGCTGGTCAGGGTCATGGTGGCGCCGGCGCGGTCGTCGCCAGCGAAGGTGGCGGCGTTCCACACCTTGCGGCCGAAATTGTTCGGCCCGCCGTGAATGGCCACGCCGGTGCGCGGGTTGGCGCCGGCGAGATCGTAGCGCACGCCGTCGAGCGTGAAGCCGCCGCCGCCGATGCGATTGGCATAGCGGCCGACGACGCTGTTGAACGAGCCGCCGGAACCATCGACGACCGTCGCGGCCTGAGTCAACTGATACTCACCCGCCTCCTGCGCCGCGGTGCGAAGCGCCGTCGCCGCAG
>CAYYGQ010000023.1:0-16687 GCA_964471485.1 uncultured Sandaracinobacter sp.
GTGGCTGCTGCCAACATCGGGGATCATGCCGATGCCGGCTTCCGGCATGGCGAACAGCGTATTTTCCGTCACCACGCGATAGGGGGCATGGACGGAAATGCCGACGCCGCCGCCCATGACGATGCCGTCCGCAAGCGCCACATAGGGTTTCGGATAGTGGGCGATGGCGTGGTTCAGCCGGTATTCGTCGTGGAAAAACTGCCGCCACAGGCTGGGCGCGGTCTGGCCGATGCGGTGCATTTCGACGATATCGCCGCCGGCGCAGAAGGCGCGGCCTTCGCCTTCCACCACCACCGCCTCTACCTCGTCGTCCAGCATCCACGCCATCAACTGGCGGTGCAGCGTCGCGCACATGCCATGGCTGAGCGCGTTCAGCGCTTGCGGCCGGTTGAGGGTGGCAAGGCCGATGCGCCCGTTTTTCCTGAACAGAATATCGTCGGTCATGATGCCTTCTCCTGGCCGAAATGTTCGAGTCGCGTCAGCCCGAAGCCCTGCAATGCGGCGGCCAGCGGCGCAACCTCTGCCATGGCGCCGGTAAAGATGGCGCGGCCTTCCGCCTTTCCCGGCGCCGCCTTGCCGGGTGCCCATGCCACATCGCGCAGCAGATGGCGACAGCGCCGGGCAATGCCGTCGGCGCCGTCGACGAAGGCAAGCGGCCGGGGGGCGGCCGCCGCCAGTTCGTCCAGCAGCAGCGGGAAATGCGTGCAGGCCAGCACCACCATGTCCAGCCGCTCGCCGCCCGGCTGCGCCAGCAGGCCGTCGAGCGCGGCGCGGACGACGGCGGCATCGACGGCATCGCCGCGCAGTTTTGCTTCGGCCGCCCGCACCAGATCGGCCGAGCCATGCTTCAGCACCAGGCAGTCGCCGGCGAAGCGCCGCGACAGATCGTCGACATAGGGCTGGCGGACGGTCGCCTCGGTGCCGAGCACGCCGATCACCTTCGTTTTCGTCCGTTCGGCGGCCGGCTTGATGGCCGGCACCGTGCCGACGACGGCCACATCAAGCACCGGCCGCACATATTGAAGGGCGATGGTGGAGGCAGTGTTGCAGGCGATCACCACCAGCGACGGGCGCACCCGCTCGGTCAGCCGGCCGAGCAGGCCGGCAACGCGGGCCGACACTTCGGCCTCGCCCTTCACGCCATAGGGAAAGCCGGCGGAATCGGCGCAATAGACGAGGGGGGCGTCGGGCAGCAGCGCCGCCACGCTTCGCAGCACCGAAAGCCCGCCCACCCCGGAATCCAGCAGCAGGATCGGCCCCGCCACGCCCGCCGCCGTCACGTCAGGCGATCCGCTCGCGGACATAGCGCCCCGGCGCATCCTCGATGGCCGGAAAGCCCTTCGCTGCCCCGGGAACGCGCGCCTTCACCTTCGCCCCGGATCTTGGCACCAGCCAGCCGGCCCAATCCGGCCACCAGCTTCCCTTGGTTTCCACCGCGCCCTGCTGAAATTCCTCCAGCGTCGCCGGGGTGGGCACGCCCGCCGGCAACGCCCAATAGCCGTATTTGCCCGACGCCGGCGGATTGACCACCCCGGCGATATGGCCGGAGCCGGCCAGCAGGAAGCGATGTTCGCCGCCAAAGGCGCGCGTCATCTTGAAGCAACTGACGGCGGGGGCGATATGGTCGTCCTTGCCGGCCTGGATATAGGCGGGGGTCTGCACCTGCCGCAGATCCACCGCCACGCCGCCGACACGGATAGCGCCGGGCTTCGCCAGCAGATTGTCGCGGTAAAGCCAGGTCAGATATTCCGTCACGAAACGGCCGGGCACATCGGTCGGGTCGGAATTCCAGTAGAGAAGATCGAAGGGGGCGTTTTCCTTGCCCTTCAGATAATTGTTCACCACATAATTCCACAGCAGATCGGCCGGGCGCAGGAAGTTGAAGCTGGTCGCCAGCCAGCGGCCGTCCAGATAGCCCTTCTCCGCCACCAGTTTCTGCACCGTATCCAGCATCGGCGCGCGAATGAAATGCAGCAGGTCGCCGGCCTCGGTGAAGTCCACCTGCGAGGTGAAGAAGGTGGCGCTTGCCACCTTCGCCTGCTGGCCGGTGGCCGCCATATAGGCAAGCGTCGCCGCAAGCACGCTGCCGGCCACGCAATAGCCGACCACATGGGCCGATTCGGCGCCGCTCGCGGCCAGCACCAGGTCGATCGCCTTCAGCTCGCCCTCGATCGCGAAATCTTCAAAGCCGGTGCCGCCCGGCGCCGCCGACCCCTGCGCCCACGACACCACATAAACGGTGAAGCCCTGCTCTACCGCCCAGCGAATCAGGCTTTTCGCCGGCGTAAGATCAAGGATATAATATTTGTTGATCCAGGGCGGCAGGATCAGCAGCGGCGTTTCATACACGTCGTCCGTCGTCGGCGCATACTGGATCAGCTGGAACAGCGGCCCTTCGAAAATCACCTTCCCCGGCGTGACGGCGACATTGCCGCCGACCTCGAAGGCGTCTTCGTCGGTCATGGTCAGCTTGCCGCGCTTCAGATCGGCCAGAAGATTGGCGAGGCCGCGCGTCAGGCTTTCGCCGTTGGTCCGCCGCGCCTCTTCCAGCACTTCCGGGTTCAGCGCGGCGAAATTCGCCGGGCTCATGGCATCCACCAACTGCTTCGACTCGAACGCCAGCTTGCGGCGGTCGGCGTCGGAAACGCCGTCCAGCGTTTCCGGCCATTTCTCGATATAGTGGCTGGCGAGCAGATAGCTGCGCCGCAGCAGGTCGAAGATCGGGGCCGTCTCCCAGGCATCGCCGGCGAGGCGGCGGCCCTTTACTTCGGCCGCGGCCGGAATCTCTTCCGAACGGCCATCGAGCACGGCCGCCCAGAGTTTCGCCGTATCCTCCCAGTAATCGCCGGCAAGGGCGGTCAGGCGGGCGGAATCGGAGGCGGCGAAAGCGCTCGCCCAGTCCGACCAGGCGGCGGCCCATTGCCCGAACAGGGCGCCACCTTCCGGCGCGGCCCCCGGTTTCGCGCTTTCGCTGACCCAGAATTCCGTCATCGTCTGTTGCGCCCGCCCCAGCACCTCGGTCATGCGCTCGAACAGCTCCACCCTGTCCGTATCGTCGCCCTTGTTCGCATCCGCCATCACGCACCTCCCCCCCGACTCTGATTTGTCGCCGCCGTTCGCGCAAGCGTCGATATTTTTCCAGGCCGGCACCAGCATGTTCGGGACCATGGTTAGCGCCGGTTCAGAATCGGATGCTATGGTCCGCCCGCCCGCCAACGGACGGGCGAACCGTCAGGAACAATCCGATGACAACCTCCATCACCACTGCAATCCTCGCCGCCGCCGGCCTGCTGCTGGCGGCGTCCGCCAGCGCCCAGACCCAGACGCCCAGAGCGCCCAAGGCACCCCCGACCGACGCCGCCAGCGGCCTGCCCTTCTGCTCGGCGCAGGTGAAAGACCAGTGCATCCAGAAAAGCGACCTGAAGCGCCAAAGCATGGCAAGCGCCAGCCGGCAGGCGGCCGCCAACCCCTGAGCGGCGGCCATCGCAGCAACCCGATTGCTTTTCCGCCGGCGGGGCGGCATGTCCGCAGCTCTTGCTGAATGGACCTGCCCCATGCCCGAGGAATTCTACCGCATCCGCCGCCTGCCGCCCTATGTGATCGCCGAAGTGAATGCGATGCGGGCGGCGGCGCGCGGCCGCGGCGAAGACATCATCGACCTCGGCATGGGCAACCCCGATCTGCCGCCGCCGCCCCATGTGATCGCGAAACTGGCCGAAGTGGCGGCGAAGCCCGACGCCCACGGCTATTCGGCGTCGCGCGGCATCCCCGGCCTCAGGCGGGCGCAGGCGCAATATTATGGCCGCCGCTTCGGAGTCGACATCGACCCGGAAACGGAAGTGGTGGTGACGCTTGGTTCCAAGGAGGGCCTCGCCAGCCTGGCGACGGCCATCGCCGCGCCCGGCGACGTGGTGCTGGCCCCCAACCCCAGCTACCCGATCCACACCTTCGGCTTCATCATCGCCGGCGCGACAATCCGCGCCGTGCCGACCACGCCCGACGAGCAGTATTTCGAAAGCCTGGAACGCGCCATGAAATTCACCGTGCCGCGCCCTTCCGTGCTGGTGGTGAACTATCCCTCGAACCCGACGGCGGAAACCGTCGACCTCGCCTTTTACGAGCGCCTGGTCGACTGGGCGCGCTTCCACCATGTGTGGATCCTCTCCGACCTCGCCTATTCGGAACTCTATTTCGACGGCAGGCCGACGCCCTCGGTGCTACAGGTGCAGGGCGCGAAAGAGGTGGCGATCGAATTCACCTCGCTTTCGAAAACCTATTCCATGGCCGGCTGGCGGGTCGGCTTCGCCGTCGGCAACCGGCAATTGATCGCCGCCATGGCCCGCGTCAAATCCTATCTCGACTATGGCGCCTTCACGCCGATCCAGGCCGCCGCCTGCGCCGCCCTGAACGGCCCGCAGGACATCGTCGAACAGAACCGCGAACTTTACCGGAAACGCCGCGACGTGCTGGTGGAAAGCTTCGGCCGCGCCGGCTGGCAGATCCCCAGCCCCAAGGCCTCGATGTTCGCCTGGGCGCCGCTGCCGCCGGCGCTCGCCCACCTGGGGTCGCTGGAATTTTCCAAGCAGTTGCTGACGCACGCCGGAGTCGCCGTGGCGCCCGGCGTCGGCTATGGCGAGGAAGGCGAGGGCTTCGTCCGCATCGCCATGGTGGAAAACGAACAGCGGCTGAGGCAGGCGGCGCGCAACATCCGCCGCTATCTGCAATCCATGGGGGTGAACGCCGGCGGCTAGAGGGTCGAATCAGCCGGCGGTGCCGCCCACCGTCAGCCCCTCCACCAGCAGGCTCGGCTGGCCGACGCCCACCGGCACCGACTGGCCGCCCTTGCCGCAGGTGCCGATGCCGTCGTCCAGCGCCATGTCGTTGCCTATCGCCGCGATTTTCCGCATCACTTCGGGACCGTTGCCGATCAGGGTCGCCCCCTTCACCGGCGCCCCCACCCGGCCGTTTTCCACCAGATAGGCCTCGGTGCAGGAAAAGACGAACTTGCCGGAAACGATATCCACCTGGCCGCCGCCGAAGCTTTTGGCGTAAAGTCCCTTCTTCACGCCGCGCAGCAGTTCGCGGGGATCTTCGCGGCCGTTTTCCATGAAGGTGTTGGTCATGCGCGGCATCGGCGCGTGGCGGAAGCTTTCGCGGCGGCCGTTCCCCGTCGCCTTCACCCCCATCAGCCGGGCGTTCATGCGGTCCTGCATATAGCCCTGCAAAATGCCGTCCTCGATCAACACGGTGCGGCCGGTCGGCGTGCCTTCGTCGTCGATGCCAAGCGAGCCGCGCCGGCCGGGGATCGAACCGTCGTCCACCACCGTCACGCCGGGCGACGCCACCCGCTCGCCCACTTTCCCGGAAAAGGCCGAACTGCCCTTGCGGTTGAAATCGCCTTCAAGGCCATGCCCCACCGCTTCGTGCAGCAGGATGCCCGGCCAGCCGGGGCCAAGCACGACGGGCATGACGCCGGCCGGCGCATCGACGCTTTCAAGGTTGACCAGCGCCTGGGCCAGCGCTTCGTCGATGGCGCGGTTCCAGCCTTCTTCCCGGAACAGGCGATCGTACAGCTCGCGGCCGCCGAAGCCGAAGCTGCCGGATTCGCGGCGGCCGTTCTTCTCGGCGACGATGCCGACGTTCAGCCGCACCAGCGGCCGCACATCGGTGAAGCGCTGGCCATCGGCGCGCAGGATCTCCACATGGCTCCAGCTGGCGGCCATGCTGGCCGTCACCTGCACGACGCGGGGGTCGCGGGCGCGCGCCGCCGCATCGATCTTTTCCAACAGCGCCACCTTGTCGGCGAACGGCACCGCCGACAGCGGATCGGCGTCGGTGTAGAGGCGGCGGTTGGTGCCGGCGGGCGCCGGCGCCGGCGTGGCGCCGTCGCGGCCGATCACCCGCAGCGTGTCGGCGGCGCGGCGGATGGCGGCCGCCGAAATCTCGTTGGCATGGGCGTAAGCGCTCACCTCGCCGACGACGCCGCGCAGGCCGAAGCCCTTGCTCTGGTCGAAGCTGGCGCTTTTCAGGCGGCCATCGTCAAAAGCGAAGCTTTCGGACGACGCCGCCTGCAAGAACAGTTCGCCGTCTTCCATGCCGGAAAGGGCGTCTTTTGTCAGCCGTTCGGCGTCAAGGGGATCGAGTTCGGTGTAAAGAAGGCTTTGCATGCAGCGCACATAGGCGCTGATGGCGAAAGAACAAAGGGCCGCGTTCAGCCGGCGCGCTTTGCCCGGAGGAAACGACGGATGGTGGCAAGGCTGTCTCGACGGGCAAGCTTCAACAGCGGGCCGAACTGATCGCGCCAGTCTCCGAAGCGGTTGATCGGCACCCGCATCCCTTCCGGCCAGAGCATTTCGCCAACACGTGACAGCAGGCGCTTGGTGGCGCGGTCGGCGATCCCGACCTTCAGGAACGCTTCCTGCACCGGCCATTGGGTGAAGGGCATCAGCGGCAAATGCAGGGCATTCTGCACCGGCAGCTGGCCGACGCCCCAGCTTCCCATGCGCAGCTCCAGATAACATAGATCGAGCACCGTCGAGCGCGGCAGATGGGCGATCGGCACCAGCCAGGATTGAAGGTCGGCCAGCAGATCCGCATTGCGCGGCTGCTTCAGCCGCGCCAGCAGATCGGCGGCATCGGCCGCCTTCGAATCGATCGACGCCCAGTCCCGCATATAATGATAGCCGCGCCCCGATTCGCCATACATGCCGGTGGCGATCATATCGCCGTCGACCAGCCGCAGCGACGGATGCAACTCGCGGTTCACTTCCCGCACTGCATGGCCGACCATTCGATCCCAGCGGGCGGTTTCGGCTTCGCCGGCGCGCGCCACCGAGACCAGCCGGTGCGGCGTCCCCGTCATCCGGCACAGCGCCGGCGCCACCGCCTGGTCATAGGCCACGGTATCGCCGCCGAAGGTCATGGCTTCGATCCGCTCCCAATGGCCGTTGAAGGCGGCCAGCACCAGCCGGCTGTCCATCCCCGCCGTCAGCGCCACCGTGACCTGAAACTGTTCCGCGGCGGCAGCGGCAAGCCCCCGCAACTGGCGGGCGACGATTGCCGCCGCCGCTTCCATCGGCAGTTCGGGCGCTTCCAGCAGTTCGGCCGAAGGCCAGAAGCGATGCTGGCTGAAATCGTCGAGATCGAGATAATGGTTCAGCAGCAGCCGGCTGACGCCACGGTGCGCCGTCAGCGTGCCCGGAATCCAGCCGCTGGTCCCTTCCCCCGCCACCAGACGCTGATAGCGGTCGTGCAGGAAACGATGTTGGTATTCGGCATCGTCCAGGATCTGGTCGGCCGAGCCGCCAAGCCGGCGCGTTTCAGCACAGAAAACGATCGGCACGCTGCCGCCGCAATCCAGATAGAGCCGATGAGGAAGCGCATCGCCCAACATCTCGACGACGAACGAACCGTTCAGCCCGCGCAGCACATGGCGCTCGAATTCGTCCGCCGTGGCGATGGCGCGATCCACCCGCACCGTGCCGTCAACGACAGCGAGGCCGTCGCCAAGCCAGCCTTCCAGCAGCAGGCCGTGGATGCTGGCAATCCGCGTGCCCGAGGCATCCACCACCGGCCAGCTTCGCAAGCCCCGGCTGAGCGACAGCCGCAGCGGCGCGCCAGCCGGCGCCTCGCCACGAACGCCATAGGGGGCGAGCGGCGGCAGATCGGCAAAATCCGCGCGCGACAATCCGGGAATCCGTTCAGCCAATAGGGGATCCTTCTCTAGAGGCAGGCACAAGGGGCCGCGCATCTTCACGTGATTCACGGAAAACGCAATCGCCGATCTCCGATCAGAGCAGCCAGTCGATCGGCAGATGCGCCAGCACCGCCACCACGGCGCGCTGCAACGGCCCGGTGTGCGGTTCGCGGCGGTAGAGCAGTTCGCCGCCCTCCGTCCGCTCCGCCCAGCACAGCCGGCCGGCGCACAGCCGCACTTCATAGGCGATTTCCGCCACTTCGCCGTCCAGCAGATCCTGCACGCCGCCGGCCAGCCGCTCGCTTTCGATGACGAAGCCCAGTTCGGTATTGAGCAGCGCCGAGCGCGGATCGAAATTGAACGAGCCGACGAAGGCGATGCGGCGATCGACGCTGAAGGTTTTGGCGTGCAGCGAGGTGGCGCCCGAGCGCATCGCCGGCCGCGCCATCGGCTTCGAGCCGGAGGCTCCGGCGGAAAGATCGACCTTTTCCCTGCCTTTCAGTTCGTAAAGGCGAACGCCCGCCCGCAGCAGCACCCGACGGTGCTTCGAATAGCCGGCGTGCACCAGCGCCTGGTTGGTGCTGTCGAGGGCGTTGGTCAGCACCGACACCTCTACCCCCGCCCGCGCCAGCGCCACCAGTTCATCGCGCCCGCGCCTGGTCGGCACGAAATAGGGCGACACCAGCGACAGGCAATGTTCGGGGGCGCCCATCACCGGAAACAGCTTGTCGATCAACAGGCCGCCATGCCGCGCCCGCCCCAGCGCCTTGGCCGGATCGTCGCTGACCATTCGCACCCGCGCCCATTCGAACGGCGGCAGCCGCCCCGCGTCGAGACCGGCAACCGCGCTGGCCGCCAGATCCGGCATGCGGCCGCCGGCGGCGTCTTCCACGGCATCGGCTGCGGCGTCCTCTGCGGCCGGCGTCGCCCGGCTGCGGCCGGCGGCCGTTTTCAGCAGTTGCGCCAGCGGATAGCTGGCCTCGGCCCGCCAATAGCGGTCGAAGTCGGCGGTCAGCTCGGGCAGGATCGCCCCCACCGCCAGCACGTCGAGATCGGCGAACTGGCTTTTCTCGCCGATGCCGAAATATTCGTCGCCGATGTTGCGGCCGCCAACGATGGTCATGGCATCGTCGACGGTCAGGCTCTTGTTGTGCATCCGCCGGTTCAGGCGCCACGGATCCATGGCATAGCCGATGGCTTTCGGCCGGCGGATGGTGAAGGGATTGAACAGGCGCACGTCGATATGGGGATGGGAATCGAGGCGCTCCAGTTCGCGGTCCAGCCCCCAGGTGCCATTGTCGTCCAGCAGCAGCCGCACCCGCACGCCGCGATCGGCGGCACGCCATAATTCCTCCAGCAGCAGCCGGCCGGAGAAATCCCCCCGCCAGATATAATATTGCAGGTCGATGCTTCGCCCGGCCGCCCGCAACAGCAGGATGCGGGCGGCCAGGGCCTCTCCGGCCTCCGGCAGCGGCAGCACCCCCGACAATCCGGCATGATGCCGCAACGACGGCTGCAACAGCCGTTGCAGCTGCGTCGGCGCGGCGCTGGCCGGCGGCTTTGCCGCCTCGATCGCGCCTCGCGGCGGCAGTGGAAACAGCAGGCGAAGCAGCAGCCCCAGCGCCAGGATCGACAGCAGCAGCGTCGGCAGGATCAGCAGCAGCCACATGCGGCGCATCGAAGCGGATCGGTGCGCCGGGCGCAAGCGGCGGCTTGCCGCTGGCTGGATGGGGGGCTAGTCGGCCGGGGCAGCCAATGAACCCGCTTTCCATCCTCGCCCTCGCGCTCGGCATGTCGGCCGATGCCTTCGCCGCCGCCGTCGGCCGTGGCGCCGCGCACCGGCCGACGCCGCTACAGGCGATCCGCGCCGGCCTGGTGTTCGGGGCGGTCGAGGCGATCACCCCGATCCTCGGCTGGTTCGCCGGCTCGGCCGCATCCAGTTATGTGGAAAAGATCGACCACTGGATCGCCTTCGCGCTGCTGGCGCTGGTGGGCGGGCACATGATCCGCGCCGCCCTTGCCGCAGACGACGACGCCGCGCCGGCGCCGAGGAACGGCAGGCTGCTGGCGCTGGTGGCCACCGCCATCGGCACGTCGATCGACGCCGCCGCCGTCGGCGTCGGCCTTGCCTTCGTCACGGTCGATATCCGGGTGGTGGCCGCCGCGATCGGCGTGTCCACCTTCCTGCTGACGACGATCGGCATGCTGATCGGCGGCCGGGTCGGGGTGAGGTTCGGCCGCAAGGCGGAAATCGCCGGCGGCGGCGTCCTCATCGTCATCGGCTGCCTGATCCTCGTCGAACATCTGGCCTGAAGGCGCCAGATCGGAAAAAGGGGGCCGTTTCCAGCCCCCTTTCCCTTTCTGTCGCGAAGTCTCAGTCGTCGCCGGTGAGGAAGGCCGGCAGGCCCGGATCGCCCTCACCGTCGCCGGCATGGCCGCCTCTGCGTTCGCCGCGGTCACCGCGGTCACCGCGCTCGTTGCGGTCGCCATGGTCGCGGCGCGGACGATTGCGGTCGCCGCCCCGGCCGCCGCGATCGCCATTCCGATCGCCGCCACGATCCCGGCCACCGCGATCCCCGCGCTCGCCATGATGCTCGCGCGGCGGCCGGGTGTCGGGCAGTTCCTCGCCGCTTTCCTGGTCGACGAGGCGCATCGACAGCTTCACCTTGCCGCGATCGTCGACGCCGATCACCTTCACCTTCACTTCCTGGCCCTCGGAGAGCACGTCCGACACCTTGCCGACGCGCTCGTTCCTGATTTCCGAGATGTGCACCAGGCCGTCTTTCGCGCCGAGGAAGTTCACGAAGGCGCCGAAGTCGGGCATGCCCACCACCTTTCCGGTGTAGATCTTGCCCACTTCCGGTTCGGCGATGATGCCGTTGATCCAGGCCCTGGCCGCTTCGATCTTGTCGAGATCGGCCGAGGCGATCTTCACCGTGCCGTCGTCCTCGATGTCGACCTTGGCGCCGGTGGTCGCCACGATCTCGCGGATCACCTTGCCACCGGTGCCGATGATGTCGCGGATCTTGTCCTTCGGCACCGTCATGGTTTCGATCCTGGGGGCGTGCGCCGAAAGGTCGCTTCTGGTCTCGGTGATGGCTTTCGCCATTTCGCCGAGGATATGGGCGCGGCCTTCCTTGGCCTGCGCCAGCGCCGCCTTCATGATCTCTTCGGTGATTCCGGCGATCTTGATGTCCATCTGCAACGAGGTGATGCCATCCTCGGTGCCGGCCACCTTGAAGTCCATGTCGCCCAGATGGTCCTCGTCGCCGAGGATGTCGGTCAGGATGGCGTAATCCTTGCCTTCGAGGATCAGGCCCATGGCGATCCCCGCCACCGGCTTCTTCAGGGGCACGCCGGCGTCCATCAGTGCCAGCGACGAGCCGCAGACCGTCGCCATCGACGACGAGCCGTTCGACTCGGTAATGTCCGACAACAGGCGGATGGTGTAGGGGAATTCCTCTTTCGACGGCAGCATCGGGTGGATGGCCCGCCAGGCCAGCTTGCCGTGGCCGATCTCGCGCCGGCCCGGCGCCCCGAAGCGGCCCACTTCGCCGACCGAATAGGGCGGGAAGTTGTAGTGCAGCATGAAGCGCTCGTAGCGAAGGCCGTCCAAACCGTCGATCATCTGCTCGGAATCGGCGGTGCCGAGCGTGGTCGAGACGATGGCCTGGGTTTCGCCACGGGTGAAGAGGGCAGAGCCATGGGCGCGCGGCAGGAAGCCCACTTCGGCCAGAATCGGCCGCACGGTCCGGGTGTCGCGGCCGTCGATGCGGCGGCCTTCCTTCAGGATGGCGCCACGAACGATTTCCGCCTCAAGCTTCTTGAACAGCTTGATGGCCTTCATCTGCGTCTGGCCGCTTTCCTCGGCGAACAATTCCTTCGCCTTCGCCTTCGCCACTTCCAGCGCCTCGCGGCGCGCCGTCTTGTCGACCAGGCGATAGGCGGCGTCGATGTCGGCGCCGACCACCGGCTTCAGCCGGGCGACGATGGCGGCATCGTCCGATTTCGCCAGATCCCAGGGTTCCTTCGCCGCCTGCTCGGCCAGACGGATGATGGCGCCGATCACCGGCTGGATCGACTGGTGGGCGAACATGACCGCGCCCAGCATTTCGCTTTCCGAAAGCTCGTGCGCTTCCGATTCGACCATCATCACCGCGTTCGAGGTGCCGGCGACGACCAGATCGAGCTTGCCTTCCTTCAGCTGCTCCTTCGACGGGTTCAACTGATATTCGCCGTTCACATAGCCGACGCGGGCGCCGGCGATCGGCCCCATGAAGGGCACGCCGGAAAGCGTCAGCGCCGCCGACGCCGCGATCATGGCGACGATATCGGCCTCATTCTCGCCGTCATAGCTCAGCACCTGGGCGATAACGTTGATTTCGTTGTAGAAGCCTTCCGGGAACAGCGGCCGCACCGGGCGGTCGATCAGCCGGCTGGTCAGCGTTTCATGCTCGGTCGCGCCGCGCTCGCGCTTGAAGAAGCCACCGGGAATGCGGCCGGCGGCGGAAAATTTTTCCTGGTAGTGGACGGTCAGCGGGAAGAAATCCTGCCCTTCCTTCACCGACTTCGCGGCGGTGACGGCGCACAGCACCACGGTTTCGCCATAGGTGGCGAGCACGGCGCCGTCGGCCTGGCGGGCGACTTTCCCGGTTTCAAGAACGAGCTTGCGCCCGCCCCATTCGATTTCCTGTCTGGCAATCTTGAACATCAGAACATTCTCCATGCCTCTGCGCCCAAATGCCAGAGGCGTTCCTACATGGGGCCTTAGCCCCCATCTGTGGGGCGACATGCCCCGGCGCGATTTTTTCCGGCCTCTTGCCGGAAATGGCGGCGCCTTCGCCTGTCCCGTCCGGGGATGGCCCCGGGGAATTGTCGTGAAAAAGGAAGGCGCCTCGTCGGCGCCTCTCCCGTTACTTCCGAAGACCGAGCTTGGCGATGAGCGCCTGGTAGCGGCCCTCGTCCTTCTTTTTCAGATAGTCGAGCAGCGAGCGCCTTTTGCTGACCAGCATGAGGAGACCGCGCCGCGAATGGTTGTCCTTGGCGTGGGTCTTGAAATGCTCGGTCAGGTTCTGGATGCGCTCGGACAGGATGGCCACCTGCACTTCGGGGCTGCCGGTATCCTTGCCACCACGGGCATTGTCGGCGATCAAGGCGGCCTTCTTCTCGGCGGTGATCGACATCGTTGGTCTCCTACAGCAGGTTGAATCCCCGGACGACCTTCACGTCGCCCTCGGAAACCAGCACCAGCGCCACCGGAACAGACCCGGAGGTGGCGATATATTGGCCTGGGTTCGCGTGGGGCCTTCCGATCCGTCTTCCTGCCTTGAGGGCTTCGGCTTCGAAAGGGGTAACGGCAAGGACCGGGATGTCGTCCAGTCCGGCCGTCAGCGGCAACAGGGCCTGTTCAGGGCTGGCCCCATGCAGCAACGCGACGCATTTGTCCAGCGGCAACGCCTGGGCCAGGGTGAAGGCGCCCGCCCCTGTCCGCCGCAGCATCGCCACATGGCCGAAGCTGCCAAGGGCAAGGGCGATGTCGCGGGCAAGGCTTCGCACATAGCTGCCCTTGGAGCAGCAGACCTCGAACGTCGCCCGGCCGTCGCCCGCCGCCAGCAGATCGAGCGAATGGATGGTGATGTCGCGTTCGGGCAGCAGCACTTCCTCGCCGGCGCGGGCGCGCTGATAGGCGCGCTGCCCCGCCACCTTCAGCGCCGAATAGGCCGGCGGCCGCTGGGAAATGGCGCCGGTGAAGCGCGGCAGCACGGCGCCGATCTCCGCCTCGGTCGGCCGGTGCGCGCTGGTGGCCGTCACCTCGCCTTCCAGATCGTCGGTGGAGGTGGCGGTACCGAAGGCAATGGTGAAGCGATAGCTTTTCCGCCCGTTCAGCAGATGCCCGGCCAGCTTGGTGGCCTCGCCGAGCGCCACCGGCAGCACGCCCGACGCCAGCGGGTCGAGCGTGCCGCCATGGCCGATCTTGCCCTTGCCATGGCCGCCCTGCCGCAACGCCCATTTCAGCTTGCCGACCACCTGGGCGCTGGTCGGCCCGACCGGCTTGTCGACCACCAGCCAGCCGTGCATTCCATTCATCCGCCGGCGCGCGCCAGCGGCAGCTCCACGGGCGACGGGAAGGCCGCGCCATCGTCGGGCAGCGGATGGGCCTGATCGGTGGCGTAGAACAGCGCGCCGTTCGCCGCCTGCACCCGCGCCAGCAGGGCCGGCCGCGCCGGCTGAACGGCGCGCGCCGGATCGTAGCGGATCAGAAACCAGTAGGGCGCCTGGTTGCCGGTGCTGCGAATCTCCATCGAGGCGATTTCAAGGGCCGGCGCATCGGCGCGCGCCGCATCCACCAGCAGCACCTTCAGCCGCGTGCCCTCGGGCAGCGCCATGCGGTCGCGCTTGGTGACGGTGCCCCAGACGATGCCGGCCACCGGCGCCGCCGGCACCCGCTCGCAGGTCTGGCGGACGTTGCCGGCGCGGCGCAGCCGCAGCGAATCGCCGTTCAACTGGATCGAATCCGGCCCGTTGACGAAGCGCTGTGATCCCCTCGTCACCTGCTGCTGCAAGGTGAAGGATTCGCCGGCGCGCGTTCCCTGCAAGATTCCCGCCACGGCATCCTGGCGCAATTGCAGCAGATTGCCATCGACGCAGATAAAGTCACCGCTGGCTGGCGTCGGTAGGTTCTGGGCGCCGGCGGCGCCGGCCAGCAGCAGGCCGGAAAGAACAAGCCGTTTCAATGCGCCGCCCCCCAGTCCGGCCCCGTGCCAACTTCCACCGCCAGCGGCACGCCGAGGCGAAGATAGGGCGCGGCGGCCCCTTCCATGACATCCCGAATCACCTTTTTGGCCATCTCCACCTCGGCGTCTGGCACTTCGAACACCAGTTCGTCGTGCACCTGAAGCAGCATGTTCGTCCCCGTCAAGCCGGCCTCGCGCAACGCCCCGTCCATGCGGATCATGGCGCGCTTCACCAGGTCGGCCGCCGTGCCCTGCACCGGGGCGTTGATGGCGGCGCGCTCGGCGCCGCCGCGTTCCCCTTGCGCCTTGGAGCGGATGCCCGGCACATGGATGCGGCGGCCGAACAGGGTGGTGACGAAGCCGTCCTCGCGCGCCCGGGCGACGGTTTCCGCCATATAGCGGCGGATGCCGGCATAATGGTCGAGATAGCGCTCGATGAAGCGCTGCGCCTCGCCGCGCGGAATATCGAGACGCTTCGCCAGACCGAAGGCGGAAATGCCGTAGATGATGGAGAAATTGATGGTCTTGGCGCGGTTCCTGAGCTCGCGGTCGACAGGGGCATCGGGGGCAAGGCCGAACACCTGCCTTGCCGTCATGCCGTGCACATCCTCGCCGCTTGCATAGGCCGCCTTCAGTTCCGGCACATCGGCGATGTGCGCCATCAGCCGCAACTCGATCTGGTTGTAGTCGGCCGAAAGCAGCACATGGCCGGGCGGCGCCACGAAGGCGTTTCGGATGCGCCGCCCGGTATCCGTCCTGGCCGGGATATTTTGCAGATTGGGGTCGGACGACGTCAGCCGCCCGGTCGACGTCGCCGCCAGCGCATAGCTGGTGTGGACGCGGCCGGTTTCCGGGTTGATCTGCTGCTGCAGCGCTTCGGTGTAGGTAGAGCGCAGCTTCGCCACCTGCCGCCAGTCGAGCACGGTGCGCGACAGCTTCGCCGCCGGGGTGCCGGGGCTGCTTTCGGCGATGCGTTCCAGTTCGGTCACGTCGGTCGAATATTGGCCGCTGCGCCCTTTCTTGCCGCCGCCGGCGCCAAGCGCGCCGAACAACAGTTCGCCCAACTGCTTCGGGCTGCCAAGGGTGAAGCGCTCGCCGGCGATTTCGTGCGCTTCGCTTTCCAGCCGTTCCATCTCGGCGGCGAATTCGGCCGACAGCCGCGACAGTTCGGCGCGGTCCACCAGCACGCCGCGCCGCTCCATGCCGACAACGACGGGCACCAGCGGCCGGTCGCACCATTCATAAACGCGGGTGACGCGCTCGCGCCACAAGCGCGGCCGGAACGCCTGCCACAGCCTGAGCGTCACATCGGCGTCTTCGGCGGCATAGCGGGTGGCGACATCCAGCGGCACTTCGGCGAAGCCGATCTGCGCCCTGCCCTTGCCGGCGACCTCGGCATAGGAAAGCGGCGTGTGGCCGAGATGGCGTTCCGACAGTTCGTCCATGCCATGGCCATGGAGGCCGCCGCCAAGGGCATAGGAAAGCAGCATGGTGTCGTCGAACGGGGAAAGCGCCACGCCAAGCCCCGCCAGCACCTGCATGTCGTAGTGCAGATTCTGCCCGACCTTCAGCACCGTTTCGTCTTCCAGCAGGCTTTTCAGCAGCGGCAGCGCCTGTTCCGCCGCAAGCTGGGCCGGCGCCTCGCCAAGCAAACCGTCGCCGGCCACATGGGCAAGCGGCACATAGCAGGCCTTGCCGGGCGCCAGCGCCAGGCTGAAGCCGACCAGTTCCGCGCGAACGGCGTCGAGCGAGGTCGTCTCGGTGTCGAAGCCGACCACGCCAGCTTTCCGCGCCGAGTCGATCCACCATTGGAGCCGCTCCGCGCTGGTGACGCATTCGTAGGCGTCGCGGTCGACGGGGATGCGCTCGGCTTCCGCCACCGGCTCGCTGGCGGCGATGGCGGCGGCGGCGGCGCGGCCCTTGGCGCCAAGCTTGGTCAGCAGCGAACGAAAGCCGTGGCGCACGAAAAAGGCCGACAGCAGTTCCTCGTCCTCGCGGTGGTCGAGTTGCAGGTCGGCCAATGGCGGGTCGAGCGCGATGTCGCGCTTCAGTTCGACCAGCCGGCGCGACAGGCGCGCCTGTTCGGCGAAATTCTCCAGATTTTCGCGCAATTTCGGCCGTTTGATCGAAGGGGCGGCCTTCAGCACCGCTTCAAGCGAGCCATGCTCCTGCAACAGCGCGACCGCCGTCTTGATGCCGACACCGGGCACGCCCGGCACATTGTCGACGCTGTCGCCCATCAGCGCCAGCACATCGC
>CAYYGQ010000024.1:0-2537 GCA_964471485.1 uncultured Sandaracinobacter sp.
CGCGCCTTTCCGTGGTGCCGGTCAGCGACGACGAGTGGCGCCAGGTGCTGGGGCTGGCCGCTTAGGGGGTCAGCCGGCGAAGGGTTGCAGAAATCCGTCGATGGCGGCGCGGCTTTCCGCTTCGTCGAGCGTTGGCGCGTGGCCGACGCGGGGGACCGTCGCCGTTTCCAGCCCCGGATGGCGTCTTTTCATCTCTGCCTGGGTGGCGGCCGACAGGATATCGGACAGTTCGCCGCGGATCGACAGCATCGGGCGGCCGCGCCATGCCTCGAACAGCGGCCACAGGTCCGGCGTTTCGTCGTCGGCGGCAAGGTGCAGCGGCGCGGCGATTTCCGGGTCGTAATCCCAGACGATGCGGCCGTCGGCGGCGATGCGGCACAGCCGTTTGGCGTGCGCCAGCCAGGATTCGAGCGTCCAGTCCGGGTAGATGTCGCGTTGCAGGCGGGCGATGTCGCGCGCCGCCGCCAGGAAGCTCGGCCAGTTGTCGCCGCGGCCGAGGGCGGCGCGGATGCGGCCGAGGCCGGATTGCTCCAGCACCGGGCCGACATCGTTCAACACGATTCCGGCGACTTCGGCGCCGCCGGCCGCACCCAGCATCAGGCCGACGAGACCGCCGAGCGAGGTGCCGATAACGATGCTGCGCGCGCAGCCGGCGTCCGCCAGCAGCCGCTTCAGATCCTCTGCATAGATGGCGGGCACATAGCTCTGGGGGTCGGCGGCGTGGCCGGATTCGCCGCGGCCGCGGAAACTGACGGTGAGAACGCGAAAGCGCGGCGCCAGGCGGAGGGCGAGCGATTCGAAGTCGCGAACATTCCGGGTCAGGCCGGGCAGGCAGACGGCGGCCGGGCGGCCATCGCCGCCGCCGGCGAAGTCGCGGTAATGGAGGCGCACCTCGTCGTCCGTCAGGAAATAGCGGTCTGTCGCGGCGGCGGTCACGGGCGGTTTCTATGCGCTGCGCCCGCCAAGCGCAATCTTGGGCGCGGTTTTGACTGGCGGCGGGCTTTGTCGCATAGACGGCGCATGACAGGCGCCGCGGGACGCGATCCGACACAGCCGGTGGCAAAGGCCGCCGCCACGGTGGCCCGTCGCCGTGTCCCGGCGCGGGGCGCGTCGAAGGCGGCGCCGACCCGCCGCTACGACCCCGAGGACACCCGTGCCCGCATTCTCGAATCGGCCTACCGGCTGTTTGCGATGCACGGCTATTCCATGACCGGAACCGCCGACATCGCCGCCGAGGCCGGCGTATCCGAAGGCTCGATCTTCTATCATTTCGGCTCCAAACATGCGCTTCTGGTGGAACTGGGGCGGATGCACGGGCAAAGGGTGGTGGCGCGGATGCAGGCCGACGACCGGCCGGAAACGCTGACGCTTGCCGTCAGCCTGAACCGCTGCTTCGATTTCTTCGACGAACATCACGGCCGCTGCCACGACGAGGAGGAAGGCGCGGCGAAGCCGGGCCACCCCGCCGAGGCAGAGCCGTTCTTCGAGGCGGCGAAGGAAATCATCGTCGGCTGGACGAAGCTGCATCTCGATCTGAAGCGCCCGGCGCCCGGCGGCGACAATCTTCTCACCGCCCGGCTGGTGTTCGCGGTGGTCAGCGAAGCGATGCAGCAATATTGCGCTTCGGGCAGCGCGGACGAACAGCGGCGGATCCGCGACGAATGCGTGCGCTTCTGTAGCGCCGCCGTCGGCCAGCCCTGACCGGCGGCCGCCGCCGATGGCGGACTACCGGCCAAGCCGCGCCATCCTCGAACTCGGGCCGGAATTTTACGACGAGGTGGAGCCGGCGGCGTTTCCGGCGCACATCCTTCGCTTTCGAAACGATGCCGCCGCCGCTACCGTCGGGCTGACCGGCTGGACCGACGAACGCTGGATCGGCCATTTCGGCCGCTTCGAGCCGCTTCCCGCCAATCTCGCCGCCCCGCTCGCCCTGCGCTACCATGGCCATCAGTTCCGCGTCTACAATCCGCAGCTGGGCGACGGGCGCGGCTTTCTCTTCGCGCAGTTGCTGGACGTGAACGGCCGGCTGCTGGATCTGGGCAGCAAAGGCTCGGGGCAGACGCCCTGGTCGCGTTTCGCCGATGGCCGGCTGACGCTGAAAGGCGGCGTCCGCGAAGTGCTGGCGGCGGACATGTTGCAGGCGCTTGGCGTCACCACCTCGCGGGCGCTGTCGCTGATCGAGACCGGCGAGGCGCTGCGGCGCAACGACGAACCGTCGCCTACCCGGTCGTCGGTGCTGGTGCGGTTGTCGCACAGCCACATCCGCTATGGCACCTTCGAGCGGCTGGCCTATCTCGGCAAAGGCGACGACATGGGCCGCCTGGTCGATTATGCGCTGCGGCACATCGCCGGGCGGCCGGCGGGCGACGGGCCGGCGCAGACCCTGCTGGGCTATGCGGTGGAGGGGGCGGCGCGGCTGGCATGCACCTATCACTGCCCCGACTACTACAAAGATTGTGCGCTCGACGGCTGCCCGCTCTATCCCTACCGGAAGGAGGCGTGATGGCACCGTGGCGTGACAGTGACACTTGTGACCG
>CAYYGQ010000024.1:2547-16247 GCA_964471485.1 uncultured Sandaracinobacter sp.
CGGCGCAATGGCATGTGGCCGGCTTCGTCCACGGCGTGCTCAACACCGACAACAGCAACATCTCCGGCGAAAGTTTCGACTATGGGCCGTGGCGCTTCCTGCCGCGCTTCGACCGCGGCTTTACCGCCGCCTATTTCGACGAGGGCGGCCTTTACGCCTATGGCCGGCAGGCGGAAGCGCTGCAATGGAACCTGCTGCAACTGGCGCGCGCCCTGCTGCTGCTGGCGCCGGCCGAGGCGCTGCTGCCGCCGCTCAGGCGCTGGCCGCAGCTGGTGCGCGGCCATGTGCTGCGGCAGACATTGTGGCGGCTTGGCCTGAAGCGGGGGGAAGCGCCCGGCGAGGAAGCGCTGTTCCAGGCGTTTGAGGACGGCTTGCAGCAAAGCGGCCTTGCCCCCGACCGCGCCTGGTTCGGCTTTCGCGGCGGCCGGGTGCCGGCGGATGTGCATCCGGCGTTTCGCCCCTTCGTCGATCTTCTGGCCGGCTTCGAGCCGGTGCCGGGCGCCCTCGCCCATCCCTATTGGGCGGACGGGGGGCCGGTGATGCTGGGCATCGGCGAAGTAGAGGAAATCTGGGCGGCGATCGCCGATGGCGACGACTGGGCGCCCTTCCATGCGAAGATCGCCGCCATCCGCCGCATGGGCGAGGCGCATCAGCGCCCCGCGAGATAGCCGAGCGCCGAAGTGGCGATGCCGTTGGCGATGGCCTGCTGGCCTTTCCGCGAGAACAGATAGGCGGCGTCGCCGGCGTTCGACAGATAGCCGGTTTCGATCAGCACCGCCGGCACGCCGAGATTTCGCAGCACCTGAAAATTGGCGAAGCGGTGGAACTGGCTGCGAAAGCCCACCCCTTCGGGTTCGAGACCGTTCTTCAGCGTTTCGGCGAAATCGGCGCTGGCGTTCATGGCATAGCGGCGGCCAAGGTCGACGAGGATGTTGGCGACTTCGCGATTCTCGCTGGAAAGGTCGACCCCGGCGATGAGGTCGGCGCGGTTTTCCTTGGCGGCGACGCGCGCCGCCTCGCGGTCGGAGGCCACTTCGGACAGCGTATAGACCGAGGCGCCGCGGGCGTCCGGGTTGGGGGCGCTGTCGGCATGGATGGAAATAAACAGGTCGGCCCTCCAGTCGCGGGCCATGCGAACCCGGCCGCCCAGGGCGACGAAATGGTCGCCGTCCCGTGTCAGGCGGACGCTGACCGGGATATTCTTTTCCCGCGCCAGGCTTTCGATCGCCGTTCTGGCGGCGCGGACGATGGCCAGCGTCACCTCTTTTTCGTTGCCGCCATTGCTTGAAGGCGCCCCCGGATCGGTGCCGCCATGGCCGGCGTCGAGCACGATCACATAGGGGCGGCGGGGCGGCGGCGGGGCCGGGGGCGGCGCCACCGCTGGGGCATTGGGGGCATTGGCGCGAAGATCGACCGGGCCGCTTTCCGCCGGTGCCGGGGCCGGTGGCCGGTCCAGCGCGCGCCCGGCGTTGGCAAGCGCCGATTCGATGGCGGCGATCCGCGCCGCGCTTTCCGCGCCGGCGCCGGCCTGCGGCCCGAAGCCCTGGACAAAGCCCTGGATTCTGGCGCGCGGGCGGGCGCGCATGGCGCGGAAGGCCGCTTCGTCCACCGGCCGCAGGCGGAGTTCCAGCGCCCGGTCCTCGCCCTGGGCGGCGGCCACAAGCTGCATCGGCTGCGCCAGTTCGATCACCAGCCGCACGGTTTCGGAATCGAACTGCGCCACCCGCAGGTTTTTCACCCGGCCGGCGCCGGCGGCCTCGCGGCGAAGCGACGAGGCGCCGTCGAGATCGACGACCAGCCGCATCGGCTGGTCGAGGGCGAAGATGCGCGGCGCCGCCGCCAGCGGCTCGGAGAGGGCGAGGCGAACCGTCGCGCCGTCGCCATCCGCCTCGACGCGCATACCCCCCGTTGCCGCCACGGCCAGCAGCGGCGCGGCGGGCAGCAGCAGCGCCAGACTGGCCAGAGAGCCGACGAGAGCGCGCCAGAGCATGGCCCGCCTTCTGCCAAGGACAAGCGCCGTTGAAAAGCCGTGCGGGACGCCGGCCGGCCGCATCAGCCGGCGGCGGACCGGCGGCCATGTTCGTCGAATCGAGCCGAATCGGGCGCTTCCGCCGGCGGCGGTTCGGCGTCGGCGGCGCCGGCGCGAAGCACGAACGCAAGGATGGTGGCGACGGCGCCATAAAGGTCGGCGCGGATGGCCATGCCCACCTTGCCGGTGAAATAAATGGCGCGGGCGACGGAAGGATAGGAAAGCACGGGCACCTGCTGCTCTTTCGCCAGTTCGCGAATCGCTTCGGCGACGACGCCCCGCCCGCGGGCGACGATCACCGGCGCCGGGTCGAGTTCGGGGCGATAGCGCAAGGCCACGGCGAAATGGGTCGGGTTGGTGAGGACGACGGTCGCCTCGGCGACGGCGGCGCGGTTGGCGCGCTTCAGCCCTTCCCGCGCCATGCGGCGGATGGCGTGGCGCACTTCGGGCGAGCCTTCCTGCTGCTTCATTTCGTCCTTCACGTCCTGCTTGGTCATCCTGAGGCGTTGCAGCCACATGCGGATCTGCAGCGGCAGGTCGATGGCGCCGATCAGGGCAAGGCCGATCGTCAGCAGCAGCGCCAGCCGCAGCGCGAGGTCGGCGACGACGCCGATGGCGGCCTCGCGCGGCATGGCGGGCAGGGCGGCGAGTTTCGGCATATTGCCCCGGATCGAGACATAGGCGAGGAGACCGAGCAGGCCGGCCTTGCCGAGCGCTTTTCCAAGTTCGGTGAGGCCGCGCATGCCGAACAGGCGCTTCAGGCCGGCCACCGGGTTCAGCCGCTTCCAGTCGGGCGCCAGCTTCTCGCTGGAAAAACCGATGCCGCCGGTGGCCCCCTGGCCGAGGATGGCGGCGAGGATCGCCAGCAGCGCCAGCGTGGCGAGCGAGGCCGCCAGCGGCAGCAGCATGGTGACGAGGGCGTCGACAGGGCGAAAATCAACGAAGTCGGCGCGGCGGAAATCGAAGGCGGCGGCCATGGAAAGCCGGGCGGCCTCGGCGAATTTCGGCGCTTGCGCCCACAGCCACAGCGCGCCGGCGGCGCCGGCGAAAGCGGTCGCCAGTTCCTTCGAGGTGAGGCGGTCGCCCTTGTCGCGCGCCTGCTGGCGCCGGTGCGGGGTAGGCGCCTCGGTCTTTTCGTCCTTCGGGGTGTCCTCAGCCAAGGAGAACCTCGGCCATCTGCTCCTGCATGGCCGTCAGCACGCCCGACAGGCTGTCGGCGATGGCCGGCAGCGCCAGCGGCAGGCCGGCCAGCCCCGCCAGCATCATCACCGGGAAGCCGACCGAAAACAGATTCAGTTGCGGCGCCGAGCGGGTGGCGACGGCCAGCGTCAGGTTCACCAGCAGCAGCGCCGCGCCCACCGGAAGGGCGGCGATAAGCCCGGAGGTGAAGACGAAGCCGCCCCAGCCGACGATCGCCCAGAGCCGGGCCGCATCGAACAGGGCGGCGGCGTCGGGCATGGCGCGGTAGCTTTCGGCGAGGATGCGCAGGAACAGCAGATGGCCGCCGCCGCCGAGGAACAGCGCCCAGCACAGCAGGGCGAGGAGACCGGAGACGACCGGCGTCGGCGCCGCGCCGGGGGCCACCTGCGTTGCAAAGCCGAGGCCCATGGTCTGCGCCATCCATTCGCCGGCCAGCAGCGCCGCGGCGAAGGCGGCGTGCAGCGACAGCGAGGCGAGGCCGCCGATCAGCAGTACGCCGGCGATGGCGGCAAAGCCGGCCAGCGACAGCAGATCTTCCGGCGGCTGCGGGGGGTGCGCCGCCCCCAGCAGCAGAAAGCCGAAGGCGCCGGCAAGGCCGATGCGGACGCGAAGCGGAATCATCTGGCCGCCAAGCGCCGGCAGCAGCGCCAGCGCCGCCCCGCAGCGGATGGAGGCGAACATCAGCCCGAGGAGCCATTGCTCGGGCGCCAGCCGGAACGCTTCCTCCATGGGGCTAGCGGGCGAGTTCGGGGATGGCCGCCATCATGTCGCGGGCGAAATCGACGAGAAGGCCGCCGATGATGCCGCCGAACAGCATCAGCATCAGGAAGACGACGATCAGCTTCGGCACGAAGGTCAGCGTCACTTCCTGGATCGAGGTGGCGGCTTGCAGCAAACCGATGACGAGGCCGACGGCCAGCGCCGGCAGCAGCCCCGGAAGCACGGCGAGGATCAGCACCCAGAGGGCGCGGGCGACGCTGTCGTAGACGAGGGCGTCGGCGCCGCTCATGTGGCGAAGCTTTGCGCCAGCGACGCCATCAGCAGCGCCCAGCCGTCGATGGCGACGAACAGCATCAGCTTGAAGGGAAGGGCGATCATCACCGGCGACACCATCATCATGCCAAGCGCCATCAGCACGCTGGCGACCACCAGGTCGATGATGAGGAAGGGCAGGAAGATGAGGATGCCGATCTGGAAGGCGGTCTTCAGTTCAGAGGTGGCGTAGGCCGGCATGAGGACCCGCATCGGCACCGCCTCGTCGCTGGCGAAGGGGCCGGTTTCGGCGATGTCGGCGAACAGGCCGAGGTCGGTCTTGCGGGTGTTCTTCAGCATGAAGCCGTGAAGCACGTCGCCGGCGCGGGTGATGGCCTGCTCGGCCGGCAGCTGCTGGGCGACGAAGGGCTGAAGCGCGGTCTGGTTGATCTGGTTCAACGCCGGCTGCATGACGAAGAAGGTAAGGAAAAGCGCGATCCCCATCAGCAACTGATTGGGCGGCGCCTGTTGCAGGCCGAGCGCCTGGCGGAGGATGGCGAGGACGACGACGATGCGCACGAACGCCGTCATCATCAGCAGGATCGACGGCAGCAGCGCCAGCATCGTCATCAGCAGCAGCACTTGCAGCGACAGCGAGAAAGGCGTGCCGGTTTCGCCGCCGGCAAGCTCGATGAGACCGCCGAGGGCGGAAGGCTGCGTTGTCTGCGCCGAGGCGGGGACCGACGCCAGCAGCAGCGCGACAAGACCGGCGCCGAACCAGACCAGGTGGCGCAGATGGTGGCGCAGATGGCGGAACGGCAGGGCGGGCCGGGTCATGCTTGCGTGCCCTGTGCTTGCGTGCCCTGTGCTTGCCTGTGCTGTGGCGGTTCGGCGTCAGGGCGGGCGGCGCCGCTTGCCAGCAGGGTGAAGGACTGGGCGGAGACGCCGACGAGGAAATCGCGGCCGTCGAAGCGGACGACGGCCAGGCGCGACGCCGGCGTCACCGGGCGGACGCCGCGCAGTTCGAGCGCCGGCGCCGCCGCGGAGGCCGGGGCGAAGTGCAGGCGGCCGCCGAAGAGGCCGCGGAGGTTTGCGCGGCCGTCGGCCAGCCGGCTGCGCCGCAGCAGCAGAATGGCCAGCACCGCCAGCAGGCAGATGACCGGCAGGGCGACCAGCAGGCGGCGGGCGAATTCGCCGAGCATCAGTCGTCGCCCGGCAGGATGTCGAGTAGGCGGACTCCGAAGCGTTCGCCGATGGCGACGATTTCGCCGCTGGCGAACGGCCGGCCGTTCACCAGCACCGTCACCGGTTCGCTGGTCATGCGGTCGAGCGTGAACAATTGCCCGGCCTCGACGCCGAGAAGGTCGCGGAGCGGCAGCCGGTGGCAGCCGACTTCGACCGAAAGCAGCACTTCGATGGCGGCGAGTTGCGCCGGTATTCCAGCCGCATTGGCGGCCGCATTAGAGGCGGCGTTGGCGGCCCCGTTGGCAGCGGCGCCGGAACGCTGCGGCGTCGGCCCGGCTTTTCCTGCTTTTCCCGCTTTTTCCGTGCTGTTGTCCGCGCTGTTGTCCGTCTTGCGCGGCTGTTCGGCCGAAGGGTGGGCTGAAGGGGGGGCTGAAGGCTGGTGCGGTGGATCGACGGGCAGCGCGGCGGGGTCCGCGGCGGCCGCCGTCTCCGCCTGCTCCTCCGGCTCCATCGACAGGTGCACATTGGCTTCTTCGGCGGCGGCCTTGCCGCGCGAGGCCGGCTTCAGACGGGAGGGATTGATGGCGTTCACGGATTTTCCTCCTCTCCGCTGGCGGGGGGAATGAAACGGCTGGCGGCGATGCGGGCGAGCGGCTGGCCGCCGGCCAGCACTTCGACTTCTTGCGGCCGTTCGAGCGGCAGGATGGCGCCCTGGCCGAGCCGGGCCACCTCGCCCATCGGCATGCTTCGTTCGGCAATCCTGAGCGATACCGGCAGTGTCAGGCCGAGGGCGCGTTCGCGGGCGCGCCGCCGCCACAGCGCCGCGTCCTGGGGGGCGCCGTCCGCTTCGGGCCGCGGCCCATGGAGCCGCAGCCCGAAGCGGACGACGGCGCCGTCGAAATCCGCCGACAGCCAGAGTTGCGGCGCCGCGTTCTTGGCCGGCAGCGGCCGGGCCGGAATGGTGGCCGGCGCGGTGCAGGAAAGGCCGGTCGCCGCAAGCGCGCGGCTGGTTGCCTGGGCAAGGAAGCCGGCGAGCGTCTTCCACGAGGCGCTGTTCGGCGGCAGCGGCGGCAGGCGATCGGGGGCCTGGCCTTCGCCGCCGCCGAACAGCAGGTCCATCAGCAGGGCGAGATCCGCTTCCGGTGCCAGCAGTTCGAGGCGGGGGGGCGAATCGCCGGCCCTGGCGGCGTCGGTGGCGGCTGGGGTCGCGGCTGGGGTGGCGGCCGGATGCAGTTCCGCCACCAATATGCTGGCCGCCGCCCCGGCGTCGGCCTTTGCCGACGCGCGAACGGCGGTGCGGACGCCGAACAGGCGGCTCAGTTCCGGCCCGAGGCCGGCGGCGAACGCTCCGGGATCTGGAAGCCCCTGTGGAAGCCGCTGTGGAAGACCCTGCGGGGGGGCAGCGTCGGCGCCGTTCCGGTCGAGGTCGACGGTTGGCCAGGAGAAGGGGCGGGCCGTCATTGCATCACGAAACTGGTGAGAAACACGTCGTCGATGCCGGCGATGCCGCTTTTCCGTTGCAGCACGTCGTTGATGGCGATGCGCATGCGGCGGGTAAGGGCGTCGCGGCCGTTCGCCGCGGAAATCTCGGCCTCGCTGGTGTCGGCGAGGACGCCGAGCACGGCGGCGATGATGGCCACCTTGTGGCGTTCGACGGCCTCCACCACGGTTTTTCCACCCTGGGTGGAAACGGCGACTTTCACCTGCATGAAGCGGCCAGTGTCGCGGAGGTTCGAGGTGAAGCTGTTGTCGATCTCGACATATTCGAGCGGCGCCACCTTTGGCGCGGGCGGCTTCGGCGCCGCCGCCGGCGCCGACAGCATTGGCGCCGCGAAGAACATGCCGCCGGCGCCGGCGCCGAGGCCAAGCAGCAGCAACAGCAGCGGCAGCAGCCGTTTCGCCGGACTTTTCTTTTCCTTCGGCTCGGCGAAGCTGATGGGGGAGGCGTCAGCCATGGGCGGCCCCTTTCGGCATCTGGTCAGGCATAGAGGTCGATCCGTCCAGGTGTGGCGCGACCGGGATCGCTAGCGCCGTGCTCGCCGGAGACGACCGAGAGGCGGAGGCGCTGCTGGCCGCGCCCGTCGCCGGAGAGTTCCGGGGAGCGCGCGCCCTGGCCCTGCCAGTCCCGTCCGTCCCGTTCCTGTCCGTCCCTGCTGGATCCCGTCTGCGACATTCTCTGTTCCCCCTGGCCCTGCTCTCCCCGGCCCTGTTGCCCGCCCCGGTCGGCCGAGGCCGCTCCATTGTCTGGACCACGATCGGGGGCGAGTTCCACGCGGATTGCCTCCACATCGGTGCCAAGCTCGGAGAGGGCATGCGCCAGCTGGTGGCGCGCCTGCTCGATCCGGCGCAGGCTGTCGGCGTTGTGGGCGGCAATGGTGATGTCGAGGCCGCGCCCGGCGGCCGTTTCCACGACGATGTCGGGGGCCATATCCGGGGCCATGTCCGGGGCGGCCTCGGTGGCGCCGGCCTGGCCGGCCCCCTCTATCCGCTGTAGGGCGGCGGCAGGGGTCTGGCCGGTGGCCGCCGGGACTGACCCGTGGACTGGCCCGTGGGCGGTCTGGCCGGCCGCCGGCAGGGATTCCAGCCGGAATGGCGGCAGTTGCGCTGCATGATCCGGCTTTTCCGCCGTGGCGATCGTGGCCGGCAGGCTGTTTCCGCCCTGCTTCGGCTGTCCGCTTTCGCGCCGGCCGTCCTGGGCCGAGTCGGCATCGCTGCCGCCTGCGGCGTTGCCGATGGCCGTTGGGCCGGTGACCGTCGAGCTGGCGGCCGTTTGGCTGGTGGCCGCTGGGCCGTCGGCTGGCCGGGCGATGGTTGATGGGGCGGCCGATGGGGCTGTCGCGGCCGCCGCGTCGCCCTTGTCGGCTGCGGCCAAAGCCGGGTCGGCGCCGCCTTCCACGGCGAGGCGCGCTGCGGCGGGCGCCGGGCCGGGCGGGCTGGCGAAGCCGTCCGCGTCTATTGTCGGCTCATTGTTCGTGGCGCCCGATTCCGCGGCTGGCGCGGCGGTGGACGGCAGGGCGGCTGCAACCGGCAAGGCCGGGGCGGTGGCCGGCGAATCGGCTGGAGCCAGCAGGGCGAGGGCCTGAACCACCGCTTCGCCGCCGTCGCTTTCGCTGTCGGCGGCGCTGTTGGCGGCGCGGTCGGCGGCGGGGTCGGCGTCGGCGTCCGGGACGGGCGATGCCATGCCTGTCTCCATGCCCATGCCCGTGCCCGGTTCGGGCAATGCGAACGGCAATGGCGAGGCTTTGCCGGCGGCATGGCCCGAGGTGGCGGCGCTGGCGGCGCGGGCCGGCCTGGCGCTGTTGTCGGCGGCGGTGGGGGCGGCCATCATGGCTTCACCTTTCGTCTGGCGGGGATCTGGTCGGCGCGTTCGCGCTCTTCGGCGTCGGCTTCGGCGCGGGCGATGGTGAGGGCGAGATCGCTTCGGGTGCGCTCTTTCCGGCCCTGGGCCTGGGCGAATGCCTGCATCGCGGCTTCGCGGGCGCGGTTTCGTTCCTCGGCGAGGCTGGTGGCGTCGGTCAGCGCCGCCTGCAACAGGTGGCGCAGGCCGGCGGCGCCGCGCAGCATGGCATGCGAGACGAGGCCGCTTTCGGTGCGGTTGGCGACGATCAGGTCGTGCACCAGTTCGCGCCGGGCGTCGGCGGCGCGCGCCAGCGCGCTTGCGCTCGACAGCCGCGCCTCGGCCGCGCGCAACGCCGCCGAGCGCACCAGTTCGAGGCGGACCAGCCGGCGCATTTTCTGGCGCTCGCCGCTCATGCCTCGCCCCAGCCGGCGACGAGCGCCGCCAGCGCCGGCTCGAAGCTGGCGGTTTCCGCCTGCCCCTGGGCGAGGAAGTTTTCTATCGAATCGGCCTGATCCAGCGCGCGGTCGAGCGCCTGGTCCTGGCCACGGCTGTAGGCGCCCATCGTCACCAGGTCGCGGTTGCTTTCGACGAGGGCGAGCTGGCGGCGGAAGCGGGTGGCGGCGGCGAGATGCTCCGGGGTCACGCAGTCGGCCATGGTGCGGCTCAAGGAATTGCCGACATCAATGGCCGGGAAGCGGCCGCGCCCGGCGATCGAGCGGTCGAGCAGGATATGGCCGTCGAGCACGCCGCGCGCCGTATCGACGACCGGATCGGAGACAAGATCGTCGCCGTCGGCAAGGACGGTGAGGAGGGCGGTGATGGCGCCGCCGCCGCCGCGGTCGTTGCCCGCGCGTTCGATGAGGCGCGGCAGCAGGTCGAGCGCCGACGGCGGATAGCCGCGCCGGCCCGGCGGCTCGCCGGCGGCAAGGGCGATTTCGCGCTGGGCGTGGGCGACGCGGGTGAGGCTGTCGACCACCAGCAGCACATGGCGGCCGAGCGAGCGCAGCCATTCGGCGATGGCGAAGGCCCTGAGCACGCCGCGAACGCGCAACGGCGCGGCGGCGTCGGCCGGAACGGCGACGACGTGGGAACGGGCGAGCGCCGGCCCGGACAATTGCCCGAGGAAGGAGGAAATTTCGCGGCCGCGTTCGCCGATCAGGCCGATCACCACGCAATCGGCTTCGGCGCCGCGCACCAGTTGCTGCATCAGCACCGATTTGCCGACGCCGCTGCCGGCGATGAGACCGACGCGCTGGCCGCGCCCCAGCGTCAGCAGCGTGTCGATGGCGCGGACGCCGCTTGGCAGGATGTCGAGCACTTCGGCGCGGTCGAGCGGCGGCAGCGGCCGGCCAACCAGCGGCCAGTCGCCGGCAAGCTCCATCGGGCCGCGATTGTCGATCGGCTCGCCACGGGCGCCGGTGACGCGCCCGAAGAGACCTGGGCCGACGCCGACCCGGTCGGCGCGGTTCCTGAGCCAGCCGCGCACGCCGGGGGCGACGGGCGCCGGTCCCAGCGCCATCAGCAGCAGCCGGTCGGAGCGAAAGCCGATCACTTCGGCCTCTACCTCGCCGCCGCCGGCGAGCGGAATGGCGACGACGGTGCCGATCGGCGCCTCCAGCCCCTCCATCTGCAACAGCAGCCCTTCGCAGGCGACGATCCGCCCGGCGCGGTCGGGCCGGAAGACACGGGTGGAAAAGCGCGCCGCCGCGCGCTCGGCCGTTGCCGCCAGCAGGGCGCCGGTCATGGCCGCCCCTCCAGCAACTGTTCGAGCCGCCCGGCGAGCGAGGCCCGTTGCAGCGCCGGGCCGGATTCGGCTTCGACCATGCCGGGGGCAAGCCCGTCGCGCGCCACGACGGTCCAGCCCGGCGGGGCGAGCGGCCGGGCGTGCTCGGCCGTGGCGGCTGCGACGAAGAGCGTGCCGCCGCCAAGACCGGAGACGGCTTCCCCGATCAGGCTTTCGATGGTGGACGCGGCCGGTCCGGCCGTGGTTCCCCCGATGGGCGCCTTCAGGATGGCGGCGGTGGCGGCCAGCGCCAGCGTCGCAAGTTCGCGCGCGAAACATGCCTCGATCGCCGTCGCCAGGCCGGCCGCCGTCTCCCGGGCGGTGTCGGTCGCGGCGGCGCGGCGGCGCTCGCTTTCGGCAAGGCTGACCCGCAGCATTTCGATCGTCGGCGTCAGTTCGGCGGTCGCCGTCGCATGGCCTTGCCGCCAGGCCTCGGCCAGCGCTTCCCCGGCGCCATCGACGCCATCAGTGCCAGCGGCGCCACCGACGGCAGGCGCGGCTTCGGCCCGCTGGCCGGGCGGCGCGAACAGCGCGACGAGCGACACCGGCTCCGCCGCCTCAGAAGCTGCTTCAGACATAGGCCGGTCCCTTGCCGGGCAGGCTGATGGCGCCTTCGGCGGCAAGGCGGCGGGCGGCGGCGGCGATGCCCTTCTGCGCGTCCGCCGCTTCGTCCACCTTCACGGGTCCGCGGTTGTCGATTTCGTCGCGCAGCGCTTCGGCGGCGCGTTGCGGCATCGCCGACAGCAGTTGATCGCGAAGCTCGGCCGTCGCCGCCCGCAGCGCCGGAACCAGCAGTTCGGCGTCGAGGCTTCGCATCAGATTTTGCAGCGCCCGGTTGTCGAGGCGGGCGAGGTCGGCGAAGGTGAACAGCGTTTCCGACAGGATTTCGGCGGCGCCGGGATCGACCTTGGACAGCGCCTGCAACGCCACATCCTCGTCGAGACCGGCGAGGTTGATGAGGTCGGCGGCGCGCTGCATGCCGCCAAGCCCGGTCAGGGGCTGGCGCGGCCGCGCCGTGGCGATCCGCTCGGCCAGCATGGCGTCCAGGGCTTCGGCGGCGTGGGGCGTTACCGGCCTGAGCGTTGCCACGCGGCGCACCAGATCGGGCTGCCGTTCGGTTGGAAGGCGCGCCAGCACCAGCGCCGCCCGCGACGACGGCAGCTGCACCAGCACCAGCGCCTGCGCCTGCGGATGCTCGCCTTCCAGCAGGCTGGCGATGGCATAGGGTTCCAGCCAGTACAGCCGCTCGAACAGCGGCTGGCGCGCTTCGTCGCCAAGGCGCTCGATCATGCCATCGGCGCGCTCGTCGCCGAGGGCGCGCCCGAACAGGCCGCGAACGGTGGGTGGGCCTTCGCCGACCGGAACCGTCTCGCGGGCGATGTCCAGCACTTCGTCGAGCACCATGTCGATGGTGGCCGGGTTGGCCTCGGCGACCGACAGCATGGCGCGGCCGATCAGTTCGATTTCGCCCGGCTCCAGCCTGGCCAGCAGTTGCGCCGCCTGCGGCTCGTCGAGCAGCAGCAGCAGCAGCGCCGTCTTTTCCGCGCCATTCAGCATCAGCTTTGCGCCTCGGGCGCCGTCAGCAGCCGGCGGGCAACCGCTGTCACCCGGGCGTTGTCGGTGGTGGCGAGGTGGCGCGCCTCGGCGAGCTTGGCGGAATAGTCGATCGCGCGGCCGTGCCCGGCGCCGCCGTTGCCGTCGCCGGCGAGGGCGGCGCCGCTTGCGGGCGCCGGCAGGGCGGCGGGCTGGGCGGATGCGGTGAAGCGCTTCATCATCGGCCGGAACACGAAGGCGAGGAGCGCGATGGCGACGAGGGCGGCCGAGAGCCATTTCGAGCTTTCGAGCACGATCGGTTCGCGCCACAACGGCACCTGCGTTTCGGCGGGTGTGGCGAAGCTGCGGGCGGCAACCGTCACCCGGTCGCCGCGCCCTTCGTCGTAGCCGATGGCGCCTTCGACGAGGGAACGGATATCGGCCAGCACCTTGTCGCGTTCGGCCTCGCCGCCAAGCGCCTCGGCGCGGACGGCGACCGCCGCCGTCATCCGCCGGATCTGGCCGCCGGCGCGGCTGGTGACTTCGACCGAGCGGCCCAGCTCATAGTTGCGCGTGGCCGATTCGCTGCCGCTGGTGTCGATGGTGGGGCCGCTGGCCTGCGGCGGCGGGTTGGCGGTGACGGCGGCGGCGTTTGGAATGGCGTTCGAGACGGCGCCCGGAATGCCCATGGCGCGCGGTTCCGAGGAGGTGCTGCGGCTGGTCTGCTCCGAGCGCAGCGCGCCGGCCGGATCGTAACGCTCCTCGGCGGCTTCGCGCCTGGCATAGTCGAGGTCGATCGACACCTGGGCGCTGACATTTTCCGGGCCGACGATCGGGCCGATCAGTTGCAGGATCGACTGGCGGGCGCGCGCCTCCAGTTCCGCCTGCGCGCGCAGGCGACGGTCTTCGCCGTTCATGCGCCCGGCGCCCGGCTCGCCGGCCAGCATGCGGCCCAACTGGTCGGCGATGGCGACATTGTCGGGCGAAAGGCCGGGAACGGCGCCGGCGACCAGGTGGATGATGGCGCGCGCCTGCGCGTCCGAAAGCGTGCGGCCGGGGGCGAGCGACAGCGTGACGGAAGCAGTGACCGGCGCCTGGTCGCGGACGAAGGGCGAAGCGTCGGGCCTGGCGATCAGCACATGCGCCGATTCGACGCCCTGGAGCGATTCGATCGAGCGGGCGAGTTCGCGCTCGCTCGCCGATTTCAGGCGCGCGCTTTCGACGGCGCGGCTGGTGCCCAGCGGCAGGTCGCTCAGCAGCTCGGCGCCGCCGGGGGCGGCGCGCGGCAGGCCCTGCGACGCCAGCAGCATGCGGGCGCGGGCATGGTCGCCGGATGGAAGCAGCACGTCGCCGCTGTCGGGGTCGAGGGCGACGTTCATGCCGGCCGCTTCCAGCGCCGAGACCACGGCCGCCTTGTCGCCGTCGGGCAACTGGCGATAGAGGGGCGCCCTCGCCGACGAGCCGAACAGCAGCCAGAAGATGAGGCCGAGACCGAGGACGAGGGCGGCGAGCGCCGGCAGCGAGGCGCGGGCGGCGAGCGGGCTGGCGCGCAGCCTTGCCAGCGGGTTGGCGAGCGCCGGCGGCAGGCCGGAGAGGGGTGCCGAGAGGGGTGCCGATAGGGGTGTGGGGGCGGCGGCCGTGGCCGGTGTCGCCTCGGG
>CAYYGQ010000025.1:0-4107 GCA_964471485.1 uncultured Sandaracinobacter sp.
AATTCCGCGCCGGTTTCGGCGATGAGGGCGACACGCTCGCCCGGCGCCACGCCCTTCGCCAGCAGGCGGCGGGCGTTGCGGCGGGCGTCTGCCGCCAGTTCGGCATAGGGGTAGGCGCGAAGCAGCTTGCCCCTGGCGTCGTGGAAATTATAGCCGCTGGCCCCGGTTGCCGCATAGTCGAGGGCGTCGGTCAGCGTTTCATAGCGGCCGGTGACGAAGGGAATGCCGGAAAGAAGCGGGGTCGGCACCGGGGTGCCGATGGCGTCTGTCGCGGCGTCCTCCACTGCGGTCATTCCTCTGGTCCCCGAGTTTTCCGTTCAACAATAGGATGGATGCCGCCCGTTTGCACCATCCTTCGAGCCAGCCATTGGCTTGAATGATGGTGCAAAAGAGGCCCGAACTGTGGCAACAAGGTGGCAATGGCGGCCGCAAGACAAAATAGCGCGCGAAATTCCGGCTCGAAAAAGCCGCCGCCGCCGCTTTCAGAGGAGCGGCTGCGCGCCATCGCCATCCGCTATGTCGAGCGCTACCAGACCACGCGCCAGCGGCTGCGGCGGCTGTTGCAGAGGAAAGTGCGCGAACGCGGCTGGGAGGAAGGGCTGCCTCCCCCTGATTTCGACGGGCTGATCGAGCAGATGGCCGGGCTTGGCTATGTGAACGACGCGGCCTTTGCCGAAGCGCGGATGCGAAGCCTGGCGCGGCGCGGCCTGGGGCGGGCGCGCATCGCCGCCGACCTTGCGGCGGCCGGGATCGACCGCGACAGCCGGGAGGCATTGCTGGAAAGCGCCGATCCGTGGCGGGCGGCGCTCGATTTCGCGCGGCGCAAGCGCTTCGGCCCGTTCGGCGCCGCCATCGCCGACCCGAGGCAGCGGCAACGGCAACTGGCGGCCTTCGCCCGCGCCGGCCATCCGCAACGGCTGGCCGTCCGCATTCTCGACGCCGAAAGCGCCGGGGACTTGATCGGGGACTTGACGGAGGAAGCGGACGACTAGCGCTGGCGGCCGAAGTCGGCGGCGGGCGTGTCCTGCCCGGCGTCGATAATGGCGCGGCGGATGTCGCGCGAATTGCGGAAGCGCTCGAACAGGGTGTCGCCCTCGCCCCAGCGGATGGCGCGTTGCAGCGCCGCCAGATCCTCGCTCACCCGGCCCAGCACCTCCAGCACGGCATCGCGGTTGTTGAGGAACACGTCGCGCCACATGGTGGGGTCAGAGGCGGCGATGCGAGTGAAGTCGCGGAAACCCCCGGCGGAATATTTGATGATTTCGCTTCGGGTCACGCCTTCCAGATCGGCCGCGGTGCCGACGATCGAATAGGCAATGAGGTGGGGAATATGGCTGGTGACGGCCAGCACCAGATCATGGTGGCGCGGGTCCATCACTTCGACGCGGCTGCCGATCGCCTGCCAGAAATCGCCAAGCCGGGCGACGGCGCTTTCGGGCGTGGCGGCGGGCGGCGTCAGGATGCACCAGCGATCCTCGAACAGGGTGGCGAAGCCGGCGTCCGGCCCGGATTCCTCGGTGCCGGCCACCGGGTGCGCCGGCACCAGCGCCACATTTTCCGGCAGCAGCGGCGCCAAGGCGTCGATGGCCACCTGCTTCACCGAGCCGACATCGGAGAGGATGGCGCCCGCCGCCAGATGGCCGGCGATCTCCGCCCCAACGGCGGCAAAGGCGCCGACCGGCACGGCGAGGATCACCAGGTCGGCGCCGGCCACCGCGGCGGCGACGGTTTCGGACACATCGTCGGCGATGGCCAGTTGCCGCAGCCGCCGGCGCACCTCGGCGCTTTGGTCGCTGGCGGAAATCCGCGTTTCGGGCAAATGCTGGCGGATGGCGCGCGCCAGCGACGAGCCGATCAGCCCCATGCCGATGATGGCGACGTGCCGGAACGGGCCGCTCATGCGCCGGCGGCGATTTCAGCCAGCGCTTCGATGAAGCCGGCGGTTTCCGCTTCGTTGCCGACCGAGACGCGAAGGGCGTGCGGCAGGCCCTGGCCCGGCAGCCAGCGGGTGACATAGCCAGCGGCCAGCAAGGCCCGGTGCAGCGGCTCCGCCGCCAGCGGCCCTTCCTGGGGGCAGGTCATCAGCAGGAAATTGGCCGCCGACGGCACCGCCTTCAGTCCCTTGTTGCCAAGGCCCAAGATGGCCTGCTCCAGGCGCTGGCGCTGCTCGCGGTTTTTCCGCCGGCAGTCGGCGACGAACGGCTGGTCGTCGACGGCCGCCTCGGCCGCCGCCAGCGCCGGCACCGAGATGGGGAAGGGGGCGCGCACCCGGTTCAGTTCGCGGATCAAGTTGGGGTGGCCGGTTCCCCAGCCGACGCGCAGGCCACCAAGGCCGTAAATCTTGGAAAATGTGCGCGTTACCAGCACATTTTCATGCTTTGCCGCAAGGGCGAGGCCGCCGTCCGGGTCAGGGGAATCGAGATATTCGGCATAGGCCTGATCGACCACCAGCAGGATATCGGGGCGAAGCCCGGCGTGCAGGCGGGCGATTTCGCCGGCCGGAACCATGGTTCCGGTCGGGTTGTTGGGGTTGGCGATGAAGACGATGCGGGTATCGTCGCGCACCGCCGCCAGCAACTGGTCGATGTCGGCGGTATAGTCGCGGTCGGGCGCGGCGATGGGCACGGCGCCGGCGCGCTGCGCCGCGATCGGATAGACCATGAAGCCGTGGCGCACATAAAGGACGCTGTCGCCGGGCTGGCAATAGATCATCGGCAGCAGTTGCAGGATCTCGTCCGAGCCGGTGCCGCAGACGATTCGCTCCGGGTCGAGATGGTGCAGCTTGGCGATCTTCCGCCGCAGCGCCGTCGCGGCGCCGTCCGGGTAGCGGTTGCTGGCCTGGGCCGCCCGGACCAGCGCCTCGGTGGCCTTCGGGCTTGCCCCCCAGGGATTCTCGTTCGACGACAGTTTGACCGGCGGCCGGTCGCCCGCTCCTTTCGCGGAGCCGGGAACATAGGCGTGGATTGCGGAAATCCACGGGTTGGGGCGGGGCGCGTTCATGGCAAGCCTCCTAGGAGCGAGCGACCCCGACAGCAAGAGCGCGCGGCACGGGCGGGCTTTGCCATGGCCCATGACGCTGCTAACGGTGGCGAAGTGTCGCCCTCCGTCTCTCATAACAGCATCCGCCTCGCCCATGATCTGCCGCTCGACAGCGGCCAGACCCTGCCGCGCCCGGCGATCGGCTTTGAAACATTGGGCACGCTGAACGAACGCCGCGACAACGCCATCCTCGTCTGCCATGCGCTGACCGGCGACCAATATGTCGCCTCTACCCATCCGGTGACGGGAAAGCCCGGCTGGTGGACGCGAATGGTGGGCGAGGGCAAGCCGATCGACCCGGCGCGCCACTTTATCGTCTGCTCGAACGTGATCGGCGGCTGCATGGGCAGCGAAGGCCCGGCAAGCCCCCACCCGGACGACGGCAAGCCCTGGGGCCTGCGCTTCCCGGTCATCACCGTCGCCGACATGGTGCGGGCGCAAGGGGCGCTGCTCGACCATCTGGGCGTGGACGTGCTGCGCGCCGTCATCGGCGGCTCGATGGGCGGCATGCAGGCCATGCAGTGGGCGGCAAGCTTCCCTGAGCGGGTGAAATCCATCGTCATCATCGCCGCCGCCGCCCGCCACAGCGCCCAGAACATCGCCTTTCACGAAGTGGGCCGGCAGGCGATCATGGCCGATTCGCGCTGGAAGGGCGGCGCCTACGAGCCGGGCGCCGGGCCGTCGAAGGGCCTCGCCGTCGCCCGCATGGCGGCGCACATCACCTATCTTTCGGAAGCCGGGCTGACGGCAAAGTTCGGCCGCCGCCTGCAAATGAAGGATGCCAAAAGCTTCGGCTTCGACGCCGACTTCCAGGTGGAAAGCTATCTGCGCCACCAGGGCATGAGCTTCGTCGACCGTTTCGACGCCAACAGCTATCTTTATGTGACGCGCGCGCTTGATTATTTCGACCTGGCCGAAGCCCATGGCGGGCAACTGGCGGCGGCCTTCCAGAAAACGCGGGCGCGCTTTTGCGTGCTGTCCTTCGACACCGACTGGCTCTACCCGACCGAGGAAGCAAAGCGCGTGGTGCAGGCGCTGGTGGCCGCCGGCCGCCATGTCAGCTTCGTC
>CAYYGQ010000025.1:4117-15818 GCA_964471485.1 uncultured Sandaracinobacter sp.
CGTCGAACTGAAAAGCCCGTTCGGCCACGATGCCTTCCTGCTGGACACCCCCGGTCTCAACAATGTGGTCGACGGCTTCCTGCGCTCGGCGGAAACGGCATGAGCGCGCTTACCAACCGCCTCTACCAGCTGGCCAATCTGGTGCCGGTCGGCTCGTCGGTGCTCGATGTTGGCTGTTCGGACGGCCGCCTGCTGGCCCACCTGCGCGACGACCGGCGGGTGGACGGGCGCGGCATCGAGATAGACCCCGAGCGGGTGGCGCTGGCCGTTGCCCGCGGCCTGTCCGTGGTGCAGGGCGACGCCGAGCATGATCTTGCCGCCTTTCCCGGCAATTCCGTCGATTACGCCATCCTGTCGGAGACGTTGCAGGCCATGGCGCGGCCGGCGCTGGTGCTGGCGGAACTGGTGCGGATCGGCCGCCGCGCCATCGTCGCCTTCCCCAATTTCGGCCACTGGCGGGTGCGGAGCCGCCTGCTCGTCACCGGGCGGATGCCGGTGACGCGGCGGCTGCCGCAAAGCTGGTTCGATACGCCCAACATCCACCTTTGCACCGTGCTTGATTTTCTGGCGCTGGCCGAGGAAATGGGCCTGACCATCGAGCAGCAGCATTTCCTGTGCAATCGCCGGCGCGTGCGCGCCTGGCCGAATCTCCGCGCCGACCACGCCCTGTTCGTGCTGAGGAAATAATCAGGTCCGGCGGGCCAGTTCGCGCATGGCGCGGTCGAGACCGTCCAGCGTCAGCGGAAACATGCGATCCCGCATCAGCGTCCGCAGGATGCGGATCGACTGGCTCTGCCCCCAGAAATGCTCTGGCACCGGATTGATCCAGACGGCCGAGGCATAAAGCCCGGTCAGCCGCTTCATCCAGGTTTCGCCCGATTCCTCGTTCCAGTGCTCGACCGAGCCGCCCGGCTGGCTGATTTCGTACGGACTCATCGAAGCGTCGCCAACGAAGACCAGCTTATAATCGTGCGGATATTTGTGCATCACCTCAAGCGTTGGCGTGCGCTCGGTGAAGCGGCGGCGGTTGTCTTTCCACAATCCCTCGTAGGGGCAATTGTGAAAGTAGAAATATTCCAGATGCTTGAATTCGCTGCGCGCCGCTGAAAACAATTCCTCCATCACCTTCACATGCGGGTCCATCGAGCCGCCGACATCGAGGAACAACAGCAGCTTCACGGCATTGTGCCGTTCCGGGCGCAGCACGATATCCAGATAGCCCCGCCGCGCCGTGCCGTCGATGGTGGCGCCGAGATCCAGTTCCTCGGCCGCGCCCTCGCGGGCGAATTTCCTGAGCCGCCTTAGCGCCACCTTGATGTTGCGGGTGCCAAGCTCGACCGTGGCGTCTAGGTTGCGGAATTCGCGCCTGTCCCACACTTTGAGGGCGCGGCCATGCCGGCCCTGCCGCTGGCCGATCCGCACCCCTTCGGGGTTGTAGCCGTAAGCGCCGAAGGGCGATTTCCCGGCGGTGCCGATCCACTTGCTGCCGCCCTGGTGGCGCCCCTGCTGTTCTTCGAGGCGCTTTTGCAGCGCCTCCATGATCTCCGCCCAGCCGCCGAGCGAACGCACCTCGGCCATTTCCTCGGGCGAAAGATGCAGTTCGGCCAGTTTCCGCAGCCATTCCTCGGGCAGCTCGACAGCCCCGCCGCCGTCGCCCGGCTCCAGCCCCTTGAAGACACGGCCGAATATCTGGTCGAAGCGGTCGAGCAGCCCTTCGTCTTTCACATAGATGGAGCGGGCGAGATAATAGAAATTCTCGACTCCGGGGTCGATGGCGCCTTTCTCCAAGGCCTCCAGCAGCAGCAGATGCTCTTTCAGCGAGGCCGGGATGCCGTTGCTGCGAAGCGCGTCGAGAAAGTGCAGGAACATGGCGCCAGATTAGGCCCGGAGCGACGGCAGGGAAAGCCGTCAAAAGAGAAGGCGCAAGGCCAGGCCTTGCGCCTTATGGCCGGACCGCCATCCGGGGGGAGCGGCGGCGGATGTCCGGCCTGGAGTTCAGAGGGTGTGGCCATCCTCTAGACGTTTCTCCCTGTCTCCATGGTGAACGATGTGGCGTCTGCGAATGAATCGCAGTTCGTTGTAGCCGAGCAGGGCGACCGCAAGCGTCAGCGGCGCCCAGTAATAGACCAGCCGGTAGAGGATGAGGGCAGACACCAGCGACGGCTTGTCGACCTCGGGAAGCGTCACCAGGATGACCGCTTCGAAGACGCCGATGCCGCCCGGCGCGTGCATCAGCAGGGCGACGACGAAGGCCACCACATAGGCCACCAGAAAATCGGGGTAATGAAACCAGCTTTCCGGCGGCAGCAGCACCAGGAGGGCGGCGCTGGCGATGGAAATATCGGTGGCGGCCAGCGCGAACTGCGCCATCGCCTGGCGGAAGGTCGGCACCGGCAGCGTCCAGCCGAGGATGTTCAGCGGCCCCGTCTGGCGGATGCAGGCGATCAGATAGCCAAGGATGAACAGCAGGATAAGGCCGCCAAGCCCGGCCTGCATGGCGTAGGACATGCGGACATCATGAACCCGAAGCGCGCCCGGAAAGGCGACGAGGAAGCAGCCCAGCAGCAGAAAGATGCCGAGCCAGAAGGTAACGCCGGCGATGACGACGATGCGGGCGATGTCGGCGGCGTCGAGGTTGGTGCCGTGATAGGCGCGCCAGCGCGCCGCCGAGCCGGTGATCGGCGAAAAGCCCAGATTGTGGCTGAGATTATAGGCGGAAAAACTGCCGAGGAGCGCCCGCCAATAGGGCTGCGGTTTGCCGATGGCGTGCAGGCCGAGCACGTCGTAGAAGCTGAGCACGAAGAAGGACAGCGCCGTCAGCCCGCCGGCAAGCAGGATCTGGTGCGGGGTGATGCGGCGGAAGGCCATGCCGATGTCGGCCAGATCGACCTGCGACAGGATGCGCGACAGCGCCACGCCGGCGATGGTCAGCACCACGGCGACAAGGGCCACCGAAAGCCAGGTCTGGTGCCTGCGCGCCCAGCCGATGAGCCGGGACAGGCGTGGGTCGAGCGTCATCAGCGGGCCGGCGGCCGGTCGCGGTAATTCGCCTGCATGAAGGCACGGTAGCTGCCGTCCTGCACGGCGCGCCACCAGGGTTCGTGATCGAGATACCAGCGGATGGTGGCGGCAAGGCCGGATTCGAAGCTGTGCCGGGGCCGGTAATCCAGTTCGCGCATCGCTTTTTCGCAGTCGATGGCATAGCGGCGGTCGTGGCCGGGCCGGTCGGCGACAAAGGATTTCAGGCTGGCGGACGGCCGCCCCTTTGCCGCCGGCGCATCGGGGAAGCGGGCGGCAAGCGCCGGCTCGGCGGCGAACAGCCGGTCGACCTCGGCGCAGATGGCGTCGATGACGGCAAGGTTCGGCAACTCGGCGCCGCCGCCGATATTGTAGGTCTCGCCGACGCGGCCGTGATCGAGCACGGCGGCGATGCCCCGGCAATGGTCTTCGACGTGCAGCCAGTCGCGCACCTGCTGGCCGTCGCCGTAGATGGGCAGCGGCCGCCCGGAAAGCGCGTTCAGCAGGAACAGCGGGATCAGCTTTTCCGGGAACTGCAACGGGCCGTAATTGTTGGAACAATTGGAGGTGGTGACAGCGAGACCATAGGTGTGGTGGTAGGCGCGCACCAGATGGTCGGACGCCGCTTTTGAGGCCGAATAGGGCGAATTGGGCGCATAGGGCGTGTCTTCGCGGAAGGCCGGGTCGGTGGGCGCCAATGTGCCGTACACTTCGTCGGTGGAGACATGGTGGAAGCGGTGCGCTTTTTGGCCGGCCTCCAGCCAGGCTTTCCGCGCCGCCTTCAGAAGCGCGTGGGTGCCGAGGATGTTGGTGGCCAGAAAGGCGTCCGGCCCGAGGATCGAGCGGTCGACATGGCTTTCGGCGGCGAAGTGGACGATGGTGTCGACGGCGCGCGTTTCCAGCAGTTCGGCCACCAGCGCTTCGTCGCCGATGTCGCCGACCACGAGGTCGGCCGCCAGCCCGTCGAGATTGGCGCGGTTGCCGGCGTAGGTGAGGAGGTCGAGCACCGTCACCCGGTCGTCGGGGTGGGTGGAAAGCCAGTGGCCGACGAAGTTGGCGCCGATGAAGCCGGCCCCACCCGTGACCAGAAGCGATGCCATCAGTTTCGTTCCTTCAACTCGTGCAGCGCCAGGCGGAGTTCCTGGCGCCAGTGGGCGGCCGGCCCGGTGATCGCCCAACTGCCGCTTTTGTCGAGCACGCTCATGTGCGGCCGGCGGGCCGCTGTCGGATAGGCGCTGGATGCGATCGGCACAACCGAAACCGGCGCGGCAAGCAGGCCGAGCGCCAGCGCCTCCTCGTGGATGGCAACGGTGAAATCATACCAGCTGGCAACGCCGGCGTCGGTCCAGTGGTGCATCCCGGTGGCGCCGGCCGAATCGAGCGCCCAGATGGCGCGCGCCAGGCTGGCCGCGTGGGTCGGCGTGCCGATCTGGTCGGCGACGACGCCGAGTTCCGTGCGCTCGGCCATCAGCTTCAGCATGGTGCGGACGAAATTGCGCCCCTGGGCGGCATAGACCCAGGCGGTGCGAAGGATAAGGGCGGAAGGATGCGCCGCCGCCACCAGCCGCTCGCCGGCGAGCTTGGTGCGGCCATAGGCGGAAAGCGGGTCGGGCGCGGCATCGGTCCGGTAGGGAAGGGCGCTGTCGCCGTTGAAAACGAAATCGGTGGAAATGTGCACGAAGCGGGCGCCGGCGTCGCGCGCCGCCGCCGCCAGCGTTGCAGCGGCGGTCGCGTTCACCGCGTAGGCGCGTTCCTCGTCGCTTTCGGCCTGGTCGACCGCCGTATAGGCGGCGGCGTTGACGATGAGGTCGGGGCGAAGGGCGGCGACGCTTGCCTGCACGCGCGCTTCGTCCAGCAGGTCGAAGTCGGCTTCGGGCGGGGCGAACACGGTTGCGCCGGCGGGCGCCCATTGTTGCAGGGCACGGCCGAGTTGCCCGGCGGCGCCGGCGATCAGCGCCTTCATGAAAACACGTCCGCGTCGCGCAGCAGCGGGGCCGCCGCATCCTTCGCCGCCAGTTGCGGGGCGCCGATGCCGGCGAGCGGCCAGTCGATGCCGATTTCAGCGTCGTCGAAGCGAAGCGAGCGGTCGGACTGCGGGTGCCAGAGCGTGGTGCATTTGTAGCAGAAATCGGCCACGTCCGATGTCACCAGAAAGCCATGGCCGAAACCGGGCGGAATATAGAGCATGGCGGCATTCTCGTCGGACAGCACCTCCCCCACCCAGCGGCCGAAGCTGGGCGAGGAACGGCGGAGATCAACCGCCACATCGAAGACGGCGCCGCGCGTCACCCGCACCAGCTTGCCCTGCGGTTCCACCAGTTGATAGTGCAGGCCGCGGAGCACGCCTCTGGTCGAGCGGCTGTGGTTGTCCTGGCGCCACACGGTCGGCAGGCCGGCGTCGGCGAAGGCGCGCTCGTTGAAACTTTCCAGGAAAAAGCCGCGATGGTCGCCGAACAGCCTGGGGGTGATGCGCTTCACGTCTGGAATGGCGAGCGATTCGATCTTCACCGGCCGCGCTCCAGTTGTTGCAGCAGATAGTCGCCATAGCCGGATTTCCGCAACGGCTCGGCGGCGCGGCGCAAGCCATCGTCGTCGATGAAGCCGAGCCGCCAGGCGATTTCCTCGGGGCAGGAGATTTTCAGCCCCTGCCGCTCCTCGACGATGCGGACGTAGAGGGCGGCGTCGAGCAGGTTCGAATGGGTGCCGGTGTCGAGCCAGGCGAAGCCGCGCCCCATCAGCTCGACGTGGAGGGCGCCCGCTTCGAGGTAAAGGCGGTTCAGGTCGGTGATTTCCAGTTCGCCGCGCGCCGAGGGTTGCAGCCGGTCGGCGAAGGCGCTGGCGCGGCCGTCGTAGAAATAAAGCCCGGTGACGGCGAAGTGGCTTTTCGGATCGGCGGGCTTTTCCTCGATGCTTTCGGCGCGGCCCTTCGAATCGAAGCCGACCACGCCATAGGCGCGCGGATCCTTCACCCAGTAGCCAAACACCGTGGCGCCGCTGTCGCGCGCGTCGGCGTGGCGCAGCAGTTCGGGAAGACCGTGGCCATAGAAGATATTGTCGCCGAGGATGAGGGCGGAAGGGCCGTCGCCAACGAATTTGGCGCCGATCTGATAGGCTTGCGCCAGCCCCTTCGGCTCGGGCTGCACCGCATATTGCAGCGACAGGCCCCACTGGCCGCCGTCGCCGAGCAGGGTTTCGAAGGCGTGGGCGTCCTCGGGCGTGGTGATGACGAGAATATCGCGGATTCCGGCCAGCATCAGCACCGACAATGGGTAATAGATCATCGGCTTGTCGTAGATCGGCATCAACTGCTTTGAGACCGGCTTCGTCAGCGGATAGAGCCTGGTGCCCGAGCCGCCCGCGAGAATGATGCCCTTGCGCTTCGTCATCCGTGCCACCCCATGACCATGGCGGGAACAACGGCCGGCCGGCGCGCGGAAGCCACGCCGGCCGGCCGCGATGCCCGGTGCTTCAGTTGGCCGCGGCCGGCGGCGTTTCGTGGGCGACGTTCAGATCCTCGGCGCCGCCGGGAAGGACCGGCCGTTCCGGCGAGGCGTCGGGGACCAGCGTTCCGCCCGCGGCGCCGCTGGCGGCCTCGGCGCCGCTTGGCTGCTGCGTCGGATCGACTTCCCAGCCTTCCTGGAACACCACGCGCTCGTCCCGGGTTTTCTGCAACTGGTCCACCTGGGTCTTGAGGGCGTTCTGGATGCGCTCGTTGCGAAGATGGTTGATGGCGAATTCGCGGGCCTTGTCGCCGGTGAAGGGCTGCACCCGCGTTTCCTTCACCTGGTTCACCATGATGACCGGCGACGGCGCCCCTTGCGGGCGGGTCGCGAACATGAACAGTTCGTTCGGATCCTTGTCCAGCACCTTGGTCACTTCCTCGACGAAGGTGGGGTTGGCGGTCAGCGTATCGAGCGAGGCCGGCTGGCGGCGATAGGGGATGTTGTTCGCTTTCAGGATGGCTTCCACCTGCGGCAGCGTCTTGGTGTCCTCGAAGCCGAGTTCGGCGACATTTTCCGGGCGCGGGAACTGGATCTGGTCGAGGATATAGAATTTCCGCTCGGCGAACAGATTGGGGTTCTCGCGGATGAATTTCTCGGCTTCGTCGCGGGTCGGGGTCGCCACCTTGGAGGCGATGTCGCGCGCCAGCGCCTGCACGCGCAGCTGTTCCTCGGCGCGGCGCTGCTGCAACTGGAAGTCGGGCTGCTTGTCGAGCGAGCGCGTTTCCGCTTCCTTCGCCAGCATGCGCCGCGTCAGGATGTTGCCGAGCGCCAGTTTCTCGGCGTCGTGGCGGGCCATGGCCGGCGGGATGGTGGTGCCGGCCAGTTCGGCGTTCACTTCGAGCGTGGTGATTTCCTGGCCGTCGAGCCTGGCGACCACCTGCCCGGTCGGCGCGCTGTCGCTGTTGCCGATGCCGAGCTTGCTACAGCCAGCGAGCGCGATCGCCGCGACCGCCAGCAGCAGCAGCGCCCGGGTGGCTTGCGGGGAAGTGGCGTTTGATCCTGTGCTCATGCCGTGCCTGTTCCTGTTCTGGAGTGGTCCGATGGGTTGTCTGCTATGGTCTCGGCAGGCCGAAAGGGCCTGCATTGTTTTCCGGCCGGCCGCGCAACAATCGGCCTTGCCGCCTTCGATAACAGCAGAAGCGATGGCAACGGCAAGGGAAAATTGCGCCGGCAAACGCGCGGCCGGCCCCATCCGCCCCCTTGCGGCCCCGTCCGGCGCTTCCGCTTTCCTGCGGGTGACGGCGGCGCCACGGGCGAAGCCGTCACGGCTGGATCCGCCTGCCGCAGAGGCCCGCCTTCGCCATGGATAAGAAGCGCGGTCATGGCGTGCGGTTCCACTGCATCGCGCTTTGCAGATGGTCGGCGCGGCTGGAATGGCGCATGCGGCGGAAACGGTGCAGGCGGGTTTCGAACAGGATTGCAAGCCCGCCGAAACGCGCCCGCAAGCCTGGCACCCGCGACGACAGCAGCATGCGCGGCGCATGGGCGAAGGCCGACAGCAGCACCGCCCAGGCGCGAAGGCGCCAGCGCAGCATCGGCCGCCCCGAAGCCAGATGCTCGGTGAAGCTTTGCGCCACCAGCCGGTCCAGCCGCGCCTGCATGCCGTCCATGTCGGTCCGGGCCGGGTGGAACACCACCATGGCGGGAAGATAACGCGCCGGCGCGCCCAGCGCCCTGGCGCGGTGGCCCCAGTCGATGTCTTCCTGGGCGCCGATGCCCCGGAACGGGCCGACGCGCTGCCACAGTTCCCGGTCCACCATCAGGTTGCCGGCGCCAGAAAAGCCGCGGCGGCGGATATAGAGCTTCTGCCGGAACGAAAATGCCGCCTCGAAGGCTTCCATCGCCGTCGGGTGGCGCGGATCGGCAAAGTCGATGCGGACATCGCCGCCGTAGGGATGGCCCGGGTCGCGCTCGACGGCGGCGACTCCATGTTGCAGCCAGCCGTCGCCGGCGCGGATGTCGGCGTCGATGAAGGCCAGCACCCGGCCGCGGGCCTGGGCAACGCCGAGGTTGCGCGCCGGTCCGGGGCCGGGTTCGCGCTCGGTCAGGAAGCGCACCTCGGGCCAGGCCCGTTGCACATCGTCGAGCGGCACGGTCGAGCCGTTGTCGACGACGAGAATCTCGAAGCGGCCATGGTCGAGCCGCTGCGCCGCCACCGAGCGCAGGCAGCGGTCCAGCAGCGCCGGGGTGTTGAGGTGCGGGATGATCACCGACGCGCGCGGCTTGTCGGGCCGCCCGTTCGCCGCGTTAACGGCTGCAATCTCCGCTGTCCCGGTCATGGCTTCGTCTTTTCTCAGCGTTCGGCGCGGGCGAGCGCCGCCGACAGGCCCAGCAGCTGCGCCACGCCCTGGGTGCGGAAACGATAGCGCGGCTCGCGGCCCTGGCCGTCGTCCTCGCGGTCGAACAGGTCGATCTCGCCGGTGAAGCGGTCGAGGATGGCGCGCGCGCTGGCCGGGTCCACCGCCATCGCCTCCATGCTGAGATCGTGCGGACTGAACCAGCCGTCGGGCGTGCCGGAGGCGCGCGCCGCGGCGATGAGGGCGCTCCATTCGGCCTGCACGTCCGAACGCTGCAACAGCGCCTGCACCCGGCGCGGCAGCCCGGCGTTCCATTCGGCCAGCACCGCCTCGGTGCCGGCGATCACGTCGGCCTCGCTGACGCTGCGGCGGCGATCGTCGAGGGCGCGGCCGGCGGCGCGGTTGCCGAGCAGGCGCGCCAGATAGGGCGAGCCGCCCGACATGCGGACGATGAACTCGCGCGCCGTCGGCGCGAATTGCAGATCGGCCGCCTCTTCGGCGCGGGCAAGGATTTCCTCCAGTTCGGACGCCCGCATCGGCCCCACCGGCAGGCCGACGATGTTGCGGCGGATGGACGGCGTGAAGCCGATCAGTTCGTCGAGATTGGAGCCGACCCCGGTGAGGATCAGTTGCACGCGCGCGGCGCGGTCGGACAGATTCTTGATCAGTTCGGCGATGTCGCGGCGGAAGGCCGGGCTGGCCGCCCGGTCATATTCGTCGAGGATGACGATGACCCTGGTGCCGACGATCTTCTGCAACAGGCTGGCCAGCTCGCGCGGGTCGATCGGGTCGGTCCCCAGCAGGCTGGCGAAGCCGCGGTCGTGCCCGGCCTCGTGGGCGGTGGGGGAAATGCCGCTGTGGTAGAGCAGGGGGATTTCGGCGGCGAAGGCGCGGAACATCTCGTCGAAATCGGCCTCGACCCCGCAACTGCCGTAGAGCACCAGATAGCCGGCCTCGCGCGCGGTTTCCGCGAACACATGGACAAGGCTGGTCTTGCCGATGCCGCGTTCGCCGTAAAGCACCACATGCGAGCGCTGCTGCTCGATGGCGCCGATCAGCGCCGAAAGCGTGTCGCGGCGGCCGGAGAACTGCTCGCGGCTGATGATCGGCTGCGAGGCGCCGAGCACATCGGCGAGCGCGAGGCGCGCCCTGGCGCTGGAGCCGCCGAGCATCGAGCGGGCAGCCTCGCCCGGATCGTCGGTGGCGGTGATGGAAAAGCGCGGCAGCGCCGGGGCGCCGGCCAGGCGCTTGCCATTTTCGCGGGCCGGATCGGCCAGGGCGGCGCCGACCCGGCGCCACAGCGGTTTCGATTCCGCGGGCTGTTCCGCGGGCCGATCCGCATCGACGACGGCTTCGTCTCCGTCGCCGGCGTTGCGCCCCCTCTTGCCAAAGATCATCGTCATCGCTGCCCTTTTCCGTCCGTCAGGCCGTTTCCGTTCGTCAGGCCGTTGCCGATGCGGCTTCCACGGCGACGGGCCATGGATTTACCACGATCGTTGCGCGCAAATGCCATTAACTTCCCGCGCGCCATAGCCTAGAACGGCCGTCCTTCACAATTTTTCGCCTTTAGGTTCATGCCATACGGTGCGTTACAGTCTAGAGGCGGGTTCATGAACGGCTCACAAACGTTTCGCATGTGTGTCGGATGACGGCGCATCGGGCGTTGGGTGGAGCACTGGGTGAAGCGCTGGTGGATGGAATGTGCGTTCGGAACGGACTTGTGGCAGAGCGGCGGTTAACGCAAAATTGCCGCGACGGATCCGGGATCGGCGCCGGCGGCGCCATTGTCGAGGCCGTTATCGAGGCCATGATCAAGGCAGGCGGGAAAGGGATTCGGGTGACGGGCAGCAAGAGCGACGGCAAGCGGAAACGGGGAAACGGGCGCGGGCTTGGCGCCATGCTGCTGCCGACGGCGCTGCTGCCGGCGGCGCTGCTGGCGGTCCCCGCCGGCGCCCAGGTCGTGCCGGAGGCCATGGTCCCGGCGGGTCCGGTGCTGCCGCCCTCGGCCGATGCCCCGGCGCTGGCCACCGGGGTGGTCGCCGACCCCTTGCGCGTCTACGGCGACGATGCGCCGGCTTTTTCCGCCCTGAATTTCCTCGGGGCGCTTGGCGTGCGCGTGGTCGCCAACGCCGGAATCGAATATAACGACAATATCGCCCGGCGGTCGGCGACCATCGGTCCGGGCATGCGCTACGTCTCGCGCGACGACTGGATTTTCCGCCCCTCGGTGTCGGTGAGCGCCGGGCACGCCATCGGCCGGCAGCAGCTGTTCGTCGTCGGCAGCATCGGCCGCGACATCTATGCGCGGAACAGCCGGCTCAACCGCAACCGCTTCGGATTGAACGGCGGCGTCAACTGGGCGCTCGGCGCCCGCTGCAACGGCCAGTTCGCCGGCAGCTACAGCAAGCGCGGCACCCAGTTCGGCATGTTCGAGGAAGTGATCCCCTCGACCCAGGAAAGCTGGAACCTGCGCGCCGCCGGCGCCTGCCGGACGGCGAGGGGCACTTCGCTCAGCCTCGATTACAGCCATTTCGAAACCACCAACCAGACCGACGACCCCAGCGGCCTCGTCGACCGCAGCTGGGCCGACGTGAAGGGGAACTCGGTCGGCGGCGGCCTCGGCTATCCGATCGGGCAGCGCGGCGAGATCGGCGTGCGCGGCAACTGGCGCCAGCAGCGCTTTCCGCACCAGTTCATGCCGACCCCCACGCGCAACGGCAGCACCATCTGGGGGGCCAGTGCCTATGCGAACTATCGGCTCGGCCGCATGCTTCAGGTGAATGGCGGCGTCGGCAAATCCTGGGTGAACCCGGACGGCGCCTTCACCCCCAGCTTTTCCGGCCTGTCGTGGAATGCCGGCCTGAACTATTCCGGCCCGCGCCT
>CAYYGQ010000026.1:0-15391 GCA_964471485.1 uncultured Sandaracinobacter sp.
GATGTCTGCGACCGGGAGGCGGTGGCCCGGCTGTTCGCCGCCGCCGAAGCGCATTACGGCGCCGCCGTCACCACCGTCGTCAACAACGCGCTCCCGGATTTTTCCTTCAACGGCGACGCCCGCCCCCACGCCGACACGCTTTCCTGGGATTCCATGCGCCAGCAACTGGAAGGGGTGGTGCGGGGCGCCCTCAACACCACGCAGGCGGCGCTTCCGGCCATGGAAAAGGCCGGCTTCGGCCGCATCATCAACATCGGCACCAACCTGTTGCAGAACCCGGTCGTCCCCTACCACGACTATACCGCGGCGAAGGCGGCGCTGCTGTCGCTGACGCGGACTCTGGCGCAGGATCTGGGGCCGAAGAACATCACCGTCAACATGGTGTCGGGCGGGCTGCTCCGCACCACCGACGCTTCGGCGGCGACGCCCGAAGCCGTCTTCGACCTGATCGCCGCCAGCACGCCGCTGCGCCGGGTGACGACCCCGGCCGAATTCGCCGACGCCATCCTGTTCTTCGCCTCGCCGTGGGCGCGCGCCGTCACCGGGCAGAATCTCGTCGTCGACGGCGGCCTCGTCAAGAACTGACGGGCAGCTTTCGGGGCTGAAACAAATTCTATCTCCGTGGCCACCGCGCGCCGTGCTACCTCGCACGGCGAGGCGGGTGCTTTCCCTCGCCGGCAGAGGAGTTGCCTGAGCCATGTCGAGAATCCCGTTGCGCACCGTCGAAAACGCCCCCGCCGAAGCGAAGGAGCGGCTGGCCGGCGCCGAGAGGGCGAACGGCTATATTCCAAACCTGCTGCGTATCCTGGCGAACGCGCCGGTCGCTCTTGAAACCTATCAGACGGTAAGCGCCATCAACGCCCGCGCCTCGCTTTCCCCGGCCGAGCGCGAGGTGGTGCAGCTGCGCGCCGCCGCCACGCACGGCTGCGGCTTCTGCGTCGCCGGGCACACGGCGATCGCCCGCAAGAAGGTAGGCCTCGACTCCGAAACGGTCGAAGGCCTGCGCTCGGGCGGCCGCCTCGACGATCCGCGTCTCGACGCCGTCGCCCGCTTCACCGAGGCGGTGATCGCCGCGCGGGGCGCCGTCTCCGACTCCGAACTGGCCAGCTTCAAGGCCGCCGGCTACGACGACCAGCAGGCGCTCGAAGTGGTGCTCGGCGTCAGCCTGGCGACGCTCTGCAACTTCGGCAACAACCTCGGGCAGACGCCGCTGAACCCCGAACTGGAAACCTATCAGTGGACCCCGGACGCCCGGGCCGCCGCCGAATGAGCACGCCCTTCGAACTGCCGGAATCCTTCCGGGCCTGGGTCGCCGCCGCCGCCGCCGGCCTCGACACCGGGGAGACCTCGGCGGCCGACGTGGTGCCGCAACTGGCCGCCGCCGGCCTCACCGGGGTCGGCGTCGCGGCGCCGTCGGGCAGCGGCGGCGACACCTTCGACGCCGTTCGCGCCATCGCCGCCGTCGCCCGCGAATCGCTGACGGCGGCGTTCATGCTCTGGGGGCAGCGAAGCTACATCGAATTTCTGCTGCAAACGGCCAACCCGCAGCCGAAACAACATCTCCCCGCCCTGCTGGCCGGGCGCATCGCCGGGGCGTCGGGGCTTTCCAACGCCATGAAGTCGCTGGCCGGGCTGGAGGCGCTCCAGATCCGGGCGCGGGCCGATGGCGACGGCTTCGTTCTGAACGGCAAGCTGCCCTGGGTCACCAATCTCCGCCCGGCCGGCTTTCATGTCGCCGTCGCCGTCGCCGTCGAGCGCGAGGACGGCGCCGCGCCCTTCATCGCCTTCCTGACCGACGCCGACTCCGGGCTGACCCGTTCGCCCGACCTCGACACCATGGGCATGCGCTCGTCCGATACGGCGTCCCTCGCCTTCGCCGACGTTCGCATCGGCGCCGAGCGAATCCTCGCCGCCGACGCCGGCCAGTGGCTCGACGAACTGCGCCCATCCTTCATTTCCCTGCAATGCGGCCTGTCGATCGGCCTCGCCGCGCGCGCCCTCGACGAGGCGGCGGCGCGCGCCGCCGCCGGCCGCGGCGTCCTCGATGACGCGATCCACGCGGCGCGGGAACGGCTGGCGCTGGCCGAAAGCCGGCTGGCGGCGGGCCTGCGCCAGCGCCGCTTCGAGCACGACGCCCCAGGTCTTTTCAACCTGCGGATCGAACTGGCCGAAATCGTCGCCGATGCCGTCGCCCTCGAACTGCAAACCACGGGCGGCCGCGCCTATCTTCTGAGCGGCGGCGGCGACTTCGCCCGCCGCTGGCGCGAGGCCGCCTTCATCCCGCTGGTGACGCCGAGCCTGACGCAAATGCGGACGGCGCTGGTGCAACTGCGGCAGGCGGCCTGAAGGGAAAATGGCGACGGCTGTTCCCCTGTCGGCCGAGTCGATTGGGCCGGCCGCGCCGGTCGCGGCAGAGGCCGAAGCAACGGTGCCGGCGCTGCGCGCGCGCGGCATCGGCCTTCGCTACGCCGGCGCCACGGAAGCGGTGCTGGGCGAATTCGCGCTCGACCTTGCCGAGGGCGAAATCGTCTCCATCCTCGGGCCGAGCGGTGTCGGCAAATCGAGCCTGCTGCGCGTCCTTGCCGGATTGCAGGCGCCCGATCGCGGCCATGTCGAGACGGCGGGCCGCCGCCTCGCCGGCGTCCACCCCAGGCTCGCCGTCGCCTTCCAGAATCCGGGGCTGCTGCCCTGGCTCAGCCTGGAGGACAATATCGCCTTCGGTCTCCGCTTCCGCCGCCAGCCACGCATCGGCCGCGCCGAACGGCGGCAGCGGGTGGAAGCGGCGATGGCCGCCGTCGGGCTGGAAGGGGCGGCAAAGCTCAAGCCACGGGCGCTTTCGGGCGGCATGGCGCAGCGCGCCGCCCTTGCCCGCTGCCTGGTGCGCCAGCCGCAGGTGCTGTTGCTGGACGAGCCGTTCGGTGCCCTCGACGAAGTGACCCGGGGGGAAATGCAGCGGCTGCTGGTGCAGGTGGTGCGGCAATATAAGGCCGCGGCGGTGCTGGTGACGCACGACATCGACGAGGCATTGCTGGTATCCGACCGGGTGCTGCTGCTTGGCGGCCGCCCGGCCGGCGAGATCGGCTGCTGGAATCTCTCGGCTCTGCCGCGCCTGCCGCACCCGCGCGCGGACCGTCTGGCCGAACTCGGCGAGCTTCGCATCGCCATCGTCGCCGCCCTCCACGGCGCCCTCCGCCCGAACTGATCCGCGCCGAAAGGAATCCCATGCCGGTCCCCCATTTGTCGAGGAAGCAGTTTCTGCGCCTGTCGGCCATGGCGGCGGCGGCGGCCGCCCTCGGCGCCTGCGGCCAGGCGCGCGACGCCGACGCGCCGCTTCGTATCGGCTATCTGCCGATCACCGACGCCGCGCCATTGCTGGTGGCGCACGCACAGGGCCTGTTCGACGCCGAAGGCGTGCCGGCTGAACGGCCGGTGCTGTTCCGTGGCTGGTCGCAGCTCGTCGAAGCCTTCTTCGCCGGGCAGGTCGATGTCGTGCACCTGCTGTCGCCGGTCGTGCTCTGGGCGCGCTATGCCAGCCACACGCCGGCGAAGGTGGTGGCGTGGAACCATCTCGACGGCTCGGGGCTGGCGGTCGCCAACGACATTCAGACGGTCGGCGACCTCGGCGGGCGGACGGTCGCCATTCCACACTGGTATTCGATCCACAATATCGTGCTGCAACAATTGCTGCGCGCCAACGGCCTGTCGCCGCTGTCGAAGGCGCAGGGCGCGGTGCCGGCCGATCAGGTCAGCCTCGTCGTCATGGCGCCGGCCGACATGGTTCCGGCGCTCGCCGCCGGGCAGATCGCCGGGTTCATCGTTGCCGAACCCTTCTGCGCGCTGGCCGAGGAAAGCGGCGCCGGCCATCTGCTTCGCTTCACCGGCGACATCTGGAAGGCGCACGCCTGTTGCCAGGTGGTGATGCGCGAACGGGACATCCAGGAACGGCCGGAGCGGGCGCAGAAGATCGTCAACGCCATCGTCCGCGCCGAGCTGTGGCTGCGCGACCATGGCGACGAGGCGGCCGAACTGCTGGCGGCGAGCGGCCCCGGCCAATACACCCCGCACAGCGTCGCCGCGCTGAAGCGGGTGCTGGCGCCGGCGGATGGCGCCGCCGCCGGTTACGCGGCGAGCGGCGCCATCCGCCACCCGGAATGGCAATCGCGCCGCATCGACTTCGAGCCATACCCCTATCCGGGCTATACCGAGGAGCTGGTCCGCCTGCTGAAGGAAACGCTGGTCGAGGGCGACAAACGCTTCCTCGACACGCTCGACCCGGCCGAGGTGGCGGCCGATCTGGTCGACGACCGCTTCGTGCGGCAGGCGCTTGCCAATATGGGCGGCCTGCCGGCGTTCGGCTTGCCTGATTCGTTCACGCGAACAGAGCTGCTGCGGCCGTGAAGGTGATGCAATATCGCCGCGGCGAGGAAGGACCGCCCTCGGCATCGACCGGCGCCGCAAAGGGCGCGGCGGCGCTGCCGGCACGCGCGCGCCGCCTGCTGTCTACCGCCCTGCCCGGCCTTGCCGGCCTTGCCTTCCTGCTTCTGCTGTGGTGGCTCGGCACCGACCTGCTGGCGGCCGAGGGCGGATTCGCGCGGCGCTTCTCGCCAACGGCGACGCTGCCGGTGCTGCTGCACCTGCTGGCGACGCCCGAACTCTGGCTGCACATCGGCGTCAGCCTGAAGCGGATCCTGGTGGGGCTGACGCTGTCGCTCGCCGTCGGCATTCCGCTCGGCCTCGTCGTCGGCGCCTCGGCCCGTGTCGACGCCGCCACCTCGCCTTCCTTCCAGTTCCTGCGCATGACCTCGCCGCTTTCCTGGATGCCGATCGCCATCATGCTGTTCGGGGTCGGCGACGTGCCGATCTATTTTCTGCTGGCCTTCGCCGCCGTCTGGCCCATCCTGCTGAACACCGCCGCCGGCGTGCGCCAACTGAACCCCGAATGGCTGCTGCTGGGGAAAAGCCTGGCGGCAACGCGCGGCGAACTGCTGCTGCACATCGTCCTGCCCGGAATCCTCGGCCATGTGCTGACGGGAATCCGCCTCGCCATCGGCATCAGCTGGATCGTCCTCGTCCCCTGCGAGATGCTGGGCGTGCAGGCTGGTCTCGGCTATTTCATCCTCGATACCCGCGACCGCCTCGCCTACCCGGAATTGATGGCCACCATCCTGGTGGTGGGAATCACCGGCTTCCTGCTCGATTCGCTCGCCCGCGGCCTTGCCCGCCGCTTCGGCCCGGAAGGCGCCTGACGCCGGTTGACGGAAGCCGGTTGACGGAAGCCGATTGACAGCGCGGATGGGCGTCGATACGCCGCCTCCGCCGGGACCCGAACAGGCCCCGGCAAACATGCGCCGGTGCCCGGGAAACCGGGCCAAAGGGAACGCGGTGCGGATGATCCCATCCAATTCCGCGGCTGAACCTGCAACTGTAAGCGGCGAGCGCGACGCGACCAGTCCGCCCCCCCGAGGGGACCGGCGGACAGCCACTGGACCCAGCCCCGAAGGGCCGTCCGGGAAGGCGCGCGTCAAGCCCCGACCCGCGAGCCAGGAGACCTGCCGGCGCATGGTCGCTCTTGCCGAGGCCCAGGAACTGGCCGCGGCACGGTGGTGTTCCGTCTGGGCGACGAACCGTTGCGGCAGGGGCCGCAAGGGTTGGTCCGACAGGCGATGTGCCCGCCCGTTCCCGGCCCAGCCCGTCCCCCGACCGGGGGGCAGCCCTTGCCGCCTCGCAGTCGCCAGGCACGGAAAATAAGGGCCGAACATGCTGAACTTCATCCTCCGTTCTTCCGTTTGCGCCGTCGCGGTGCTGGCGTCCGCCGCCACCCTTCGCGCCGCCGATTTCGATCCGATCGTCGTCACCGCCAGCCGCTCGGGCGAGGCCATCTCGGCCAGCCTGGTCGGCAGCTCGATCACCGTCCTCGACAGCGAAGCGCTCGATTTCCGGCAGACACGCGTCCTCTCCGATATTCTGCGCGACGTGCCGGGTGTCGCCGTCAGCCGCACCGGCGCCGTCGGCGGCCAGACCCAGGTGCGGATCCGCGGCTCCGAGGGCAATCATGTGCTGGTGTTCGTCGACGGCATCAAGGCCAGCGACCCCTATTACGGCGAATATGATTTCGGCCATCTGCTGGCCGACGAGGACGCCCGCGTCGAAGTGCTGCGCGGCCAGCAAAGCGCGCTCTACGGCTCGGACGCCATCGGCGGCGTCATTTCCTATACCACGCTGACCGGGCGCGAGGCGCCGGGCTTCAGCGCCCGCGCCGAGGGCGGCTCGTTCGGCACCTGGTCGGCGGCCGGCCGCGCCGCCGGCACCGTCGGCGCCGACTTCGACTATGCGCTGTCCGCCAGCTATCTCACCACCGACGGCTATCCGACGGCGCCGGCCGGCGACCGCGCCCTTCATTCGGACGGCCTCGGCACGTCGCTGAAGCTGGGCTGGACTCCGGGCGAGCGCTTCCGCCTCACCGGCGTGCTGCGCTACAGCTACACCAGGGCCGATCAGAACGACCAGGCGATCGATGCCGCTTCGCCGGTGGTGAACGGCTATCCGGTCATCACCGCGGTCGACACCCCCGATTCCTGGTATCGCAACAAGGCCCTCTACGGGCTGGCGCGCGCCGAGCTCGACCTGGTGGAGGATGTCTGGACCACGGCGCTTTCCGGGCAACTGACCGATGCGAAGCGCGACGCCTACAGCGCCTACGGCTACAGCTATGGCGATCGCGGCCGCCGCTATCGCGGCTCGTTCGAAAATGATGTCCGCTTCGGCGACGACCGGCTCCGCCACCGCTTCACCTTCGCCGTCGACGCCGAGCGCGAGGAATTCCGCGCCGTCGACCCGTCGGGCTATGCCTTCACCGGCCAGCACCGCATCGACACGCTGGGCTTCGTCGCCGACTATGGCCTGACCCTCGACGAGCGCCTCTCCTTCAGCGCCTCGGCGCGGATCGACCACGGCAACCTCTTCGAGGATTCCGCCACCTGGCACCTGTCCGGCAGCTATTTGTTCGACAGCGGCACCCGCCTGCACGCCGCCGCCGGCAGCGGCGTCAAGGCGCCCACCTCGGGCGAGCTGTTCGGCTATACCGACGGCCGCTATATCGGCAATCCGAACCTTGCCCCGGAACGCTCGCGCGGCTTCGAAGCGGGGGTGGAGCAGGGCCTGCTCGACCGGCTGCTGGTCTTCGGCGCCACCTGGTTTGAAAGCCGCTTCACCGACCGCATCGAGACCGTCGGCGCCTTCATCGACGGCCGCTATATCTCCACCAGCATGAACAGCGACTTCGTCGCCAGGCAGCGCGGTATCGAAGCCTATCTGAACGCCCGCCTCGGCGCCGTTCGCGCCGACGCCAGCTATACCTGGCTCGACGCCCCGCAGCTGGTGGAGGCGCTCGCCAACCCGGCGCCCAGCGACGGCTCCTTCCAGCCGGCGGTGCCGATCGAAGCGCAGGCGGTGCGGCGGCCGAAGCATGTCGGCAGCTTCAACCTCAGCTATGCGCCGGAAGCGGCGCCGCTCTCGGCCACCCTCACCGTCCGCTACAACGGCCGCCAGAAGGATACCGCCTTCAACAGCAGCTACCAGCAACTGCTGGTGGACATGAAGGCCTTCACCCTGGTCAATCTGGCCGCCACCTGGAACGTCACACCGGCGCTGCAGGTTTACGGCCGGGTCGAGAATCTGTTCGACGCCGATTACCAGGAGGTGTTCACCTTCCAGGCGCCGGGCCGGGCCGCCTATGGCGGCGTCCGGGTGCGCTTCTGACGCGCGGCCGTCCTTCACCCGAGGCCGGGTGAAGGACAGGCCGAGAGGGCGATCGGGCCGGGGCGGCCGACGCGGCATCGCGCCGCCGGCCGCCCCGGCCCTGTCGTCCGTGCCCTGCCCCGTCCGTGCCCTGCCGAAACCGCTTCCGGCGGCCCTTAGTGCCCGGCCGGAACCGCGGCCGGGGGCGGCGGCGCCTCGTCGGTGAGGCCGAGCGACTTCCAGTTCAGCAGCGCATTGTAGAGCATGCGGAACTCGCCCAGATTCTGCCAGCGCCAGATCGGGTTGGTGGCGAACAGCAGCACCCGCCCCTCGCCCTGCGGCTTGTTGATGATGGCCGGGCGGTTCTTCACCAGATCGGCGCCGCGGATGAAGCCGCTCAGCACCGCGTCCTTGCCGCCGGGAAACTCCATCAGCACCTGGCTTTTCAGCCGCTCGGGCACGCTGTAGAGCGTGTTCGCCGCCCAGCGCACCGGGATCACCTGATCCTTGATGTCGCCCTGATAGCCATAGAAGACCGGATTGTCCGCCTTCAGCACCTTGGCCTTCACCACCGGTCCCGGCGCGTAGAAATCGCCGGCCGGGTTGCCGCTGGCGGCATCGTCCACCAGGCCGAATTCCACCGGCACGGCGCTGGCGTTCCCGGTGGTGATCAGCAGGCCGCCCGCCGCGACGAACTTCTTCAGTTCGGCGAGGCCCTCAAGCCCCATGCCGCCACGGATGTCCTCGGACGATCCATAGTCGCCGAGATAGCGATACTGGTCGGTCTTGGTGTAGGGCAGCGGCTTCCACTTCATCGGAATATCGAAGACGATGTCCTTGGCGGAGCGCCCCTGCATCGGCAGGATGATGACATCATACTCGCTTCTGAGATCGCCCTGCCGCACCCGCTCCTTGAAGATGAGGTCGAAGTCGATGCCCTGCCTGTCGAAGGCATAGCGCACCCAGCCCGGCTTTTCCGTCGATCCCCAGGTGCTGAAGAGCGCGGTGCGCGGCAGCGGCGCCTCGTGCGCGGCCACGTCCTTCGGCACCGTCAGCCCGACCGCCTCCAGGCCCAGTTCCTCGACCATCGGCTTCAGCGTCGATTGCAGGGTGCCGTCCACCAGGAAGGAACCGGCCGGGATGGTCTGCCGGCCGGCCTGGAAGGATTTCTCGACGATGCGGACCGTCGCGTCCTTCAGCCGGTAGCGAAGCGTCGCCATGTTGACCGAGCCGTTGTCGAGCACGGCGAGCGTGCCGCCGCCGCCGCTGACGCCGCCGCTGGCGGCAAAGCGTTCGAGCGGAGTCACCGCCACGTCGAGCGCGCTCTTGTCGGCGATCTCGACGATGTCGGTGTGGGTCATCAGCCCCATGGTCCAGCCGGCGTCGTCGTAGGTGCCGAGCTTCTCGTCGGGATAATTGTCCTGGAGGCGCAGCAGGATCTTGGCCAGCCGCCCATAGGGCTGGTTCAGCTTGATGACCAGCGAGCCGGCCGGATAGCTGCCCTCCTTAAACTTCAGCGCCTCTTTCGCCTGGCCGATCTCGATGCCCTGCAATTGCAGGATGTCGGTGACGAAGCGCACCCGGGTCGGGTCGGCCTGGCCGGCCGGAATCACATAGGCATAGGGCGCCTTGTCGGTGCCGGCGGCGATCGAATTGCTGCTTTTCTTGTAGAAATTCTCGAGGATGACGTGCGGATACTGCGCGGCGAGGTCGAGCGCCGTCAGCACCCCGGTCTGCATATAGTTGGTGTTGTTGCGCATCGACCACATCACCTTTTCATAAGGTGGGCTGGGCCGGAACCAGTCGCGCTTGGTGAAGTCGCCGAAGGCCGCCGCCGGCGACCCCGCTTCCGGCTTCACATGGCGCTCCATGGTGGTGGCGCCGCCGTTGCCGAAGGTTTCGTACATCCGAAGCATGCCGTTGTGGTTCGACGACATGAAGGCAAGATAGCCCGGAGTCCAGGCGTCGACGAAGCCGTGCGTCCACACGCCGGGCATGCCGTATTTCGTCAACTGCGCCATTTCGAAATTCGAGAACCACGGCAGTTCGCCGAACAGGATCGGATCGAGATCGGGGTTCTGCGGCGCCTGGCCCGAATAGGTGTAAAGGAACGGCACCGATTCGTGCAGCTCGTGCATGATCGGCGGGTGCCATTCCAGATAATAGTTCATCAGATGCCTGGCGCTGGCATCGGCGAAATTGATGTCGCGGTTGTTGTCGTGGAAGATATATTTGCCCCAATAGGGCGGGCCGACCGGCTTGTTGCGGTCGTCGCGCTCGTCGATCAGGTTGCGGTAATACCAGTCGACATAGCGGTCGCGGCCGTCGGCCTCCAGCACCGGGGTCAGCGCCACCACCAGATTGTCGCGGATGCGCTGCACCAGCTCGCTGTCTTCGGTGAGCAGGCGATAGGCCAGCTCCATCAGCATTTCCGGCGGGCCGGTCTCGGCGCTGTGCAGGCCGGCGGTCAGATGGTAGATCGGTTTGGTTTCCGAGATGACCGCTGGCGCCTCGTTTTCCGGCAGCGTGCGCGGATCGGCGAGGCGCGCCAGATTCTGCTTGATGGTATCGAGGTTGGCGATGTTCTCGGCCGACGAGATCATGACGACGATATTCTCGCGGCCCTCTTCGCTTTTGCCGATTTCAAGGATCTTCACCCGGTCGGGCGCCTGTTGGGCAAGCGTGCGGTAATAGTCGGTGATCTGCTGGTAATAATGCAGCTTGTTCGGAACGCCGATATGGTCGCCCAGCGCCTGCTTCGGCGACGAGATGGTGGACGACAGCGGCAGATGGTCGACCAGCGGGCTGAGGAATTCCGGCTTGGTCGTCCATTGCTTCACGGCGGCGGCGAAATCCGGGTCCATCTGCTGCGCCACGGCCGGCGCGCCGATCAGCAGGGCCGCCGCCACTCCACACAAAAGTCGGTTCTTCACAAATCCTCCTCAATCCAGCAACAACAGGCCACATGATCCGGGCCAACAGGCCCGGGCGCGGGATATGCGTATCCGCCAATCTTCGGGATTTCGGCACCCCCCGCCGCCACCATGTCGCCGTTGCGGCAACGGCGCAACGGATTTCTCCCGGGAGAAGGCGCGGCCGCGGCTATTTTACACGGCTATTTTACATGGCCACTTGACTGCCCACTTGCATCTTCGCGCCCGACTTGGCAGGGGCAAGCGCCGCAATTTTTCGCGGGCGCCCATGGCCACGCCGGATCCCGGAGGGGCAAGGCGCGACGGCGCGGCGGCTTTTCAGGGATTTGAGCAAGACAAAGGGTAGTCATGGCAAAAACCGGATTCGATGGGGCAAGGCGCGGCAAGGCGGCGCTGCGGACGACGGCAGCAACAACGGCGGCGGTGGCCGCGCTGCTTTCCGGCGGCATCGCCAGCGCCCAGACCCAGGCCCAGACCCAGACGGCGGAGTCCGAATACGCCGGCGACATCATCGTCACCGCCCTGAAACGCTCCACCCCCATCCAGGAAACGCCGATTTCGATTTCGGCGGTCACCGGCGACACCATCGCCAATTCCGGGGCGCAAAGCATCGCCGACCTCGGCGCCACCACCCCCAGCCTCAACTTCGTCGACGGCGGCCCCTCGTTCCGCCGCGTCGTCATTCGCGGCATCCAGGGCCCGGGCGAGCCGATGATCGGCACCTATTACGACGAAACCCCGGTGACCGGCGTGGTCGGCGCCGGCAACGACGCCGGCGGCTCCACCCCGGAACTGCGCCTGTTCGATGTCGAGCGCGTCGAAGTGCTGCGCGGCCCGCAGGGCACGCTCTACGGCTCCGGCTCGATGGGCGGCACGCTGCGCGTCATCTACAAGAAGCCGGCGCTCGACCGGGTGGAAGGCGCGGTCGACGCCAGCCTGTCGAACACCGCGCACGGCGGCTGGAACTATGAAATGAGCGGCATGGTGAACGTGCCGATCCTCACCGACCAGATCGGCCTGCGCGCCACCGGCTTCTACCGCTACCAGGACGGCTATATCGACAATGTCGTCCTCGGCATCGACAACATCAACGCCGTCAAGACCTATGGCGGCCGCGTGCTGCTGCGGATGCAGCCGAACGAGCGCTGGACCTTCGACCTCGCCGCCTACATCAACCAGACGCGGGCCGACAGCTCGTCCTGGGACCTCCTCACCGGCCGCTACCAGTCGGCGGCGATGGCGCGCGGGCGCACGCTCGACAACACCGAGCTTTACAGCGCCACCTCCAACTATGATCTGGATGTCGCCACCTTCACCGCCACCGGCTCCTACATGCACCGGCGGCTGGAATCGGCCGGCGACGTGTCGCGCTTCATGCAGTGGCGGCGCACCCCCGGCAATTGCGCCAGCCTGGTGAACGGCGGCGCCGCCAACGCCTGCTCGCCGACCCAGCTTGCCGATTTCTACGACCTGGTCGACTGGCAGTCCTATTCGGCGCTGTTCCCGCAGCAGGAAATGGACGCCTGGACCGCCGAGCTGCGGCTGTCGTCGAACGGCTCGGGGCCGCTGAACTGGACGGTGGGCGGCTTCTATTCCGACCGCCACGTCTATGTCACCAACCCGCAGGTGCTGACCGACCGGGTAACCGGCGAAGTGATCCGGCCGCTGATCTATTCCACCGAGCGCCACCTGAGCGACCACCTGTCGCAGGTCGCCGCCTTCGGCGAGCTGTCCTACGATCTGACCAGCCAGTTCAACATCACCGTCGGCGCCCGCTATTTCGACTATGACAAGGAGATTATCGGCGAGACGACGGTGCCGTCCATCATGGTCGGCGCCCGCATCACGCCGCCGACCACGGTCGCCGCCAGCGAGAACGGCTGGGTGAAGCGGGTGAACGCCTCCTACAAGATCACCCGCGACATCATGCTCTACGCCGAGGCGGCGCAGGGCTTCCGCCCCGGCGGCGCCAACCAGGTGCTGGGCCTCGCCACGGCGCTCACCGGCTATGGCTCGGACAGCCTGTGGAATTACGAGGCCGGCCTCAAGACCAGCCTGTTCGACCGCCGCATGAACTTCAACATCGACGCTTTCCGCATCGACTGGACCAACATGCAGATCACCCAGCGCACGCCCGACGGCGCCTTTGCCTATATCGGCAACGCCGGCGGCGCCCGGGTGAACGGCATCGAGGTCGAAACCAGCATCGTCCCCGTCGACGGGCTGAGCATCGCCGGCAATTTCTCCTATCTGGACGCCAAGCTGACGGTCGACCAGAACACCGGAACGGTGGCGACTTCGGGCCTGAAGGGCGACCGCATCCCCAACGTGCCGAAATATATGGGCGGCGGCTCGGCGCAATATGTCTGGCCGCTGTCGGACCGGCTTTCGGGCTATCTCCGCGCTGACTTCAACCATGTCGGCGGCTCCTGGTCGGATTTCCGCCCCAGCTATGTCTATGCCCGCCACGTCGATTCCTATACGCTGGCGAACGCCCGTGTCGGCGTCGAGGATCCCGACAACCGCTGGGGCGCCTATCTGTTCGTCACCAACCTGTTCGACAAGACGGCGATCGTCCGCGCCACGGCAAGCTCCATCGCCAGCGGCAACAACATCGCCTATCCGAACCGCACCCAGGTGATCAGCGCCACGCCCAGGACCGTCGGCATCAACCTGCGCGGCAGTTTCTGACGGCTGAAACGAAATGGCCCCGTAAAGGGGCCGCGTAAAAAAGGCCCCGTGGCGTGTGGCGCCACGGGGCCTTTTTCGCGTTATTTCCGGTATTGCCCCGGCTGATAGCCGCCCACTTCGCTGTGGAAGGGAATGGCGAGGCGGTTCCAGCCGTTGATGGTGATGACGGCGAGCGTCAGGTTCACCAGTTCCTGTTCGGAAAACTGCCGGCGCGCTTCCTCGTAGAGCGCATCGTCGATGTGGCTTTCGGCGATCCGTGTCACCGCTTCCGTCCAGGCAAGGGCGGCGCGCTCGCGGTCGGTGAAGAAGGGCGTCTCGCGCCAGGCCGGCAGCGTGTAGAGGCGCTGCGGATTTTCGCCGGTGGCGACGGCGTCCTTGCTGTGCATGTCGAGGCAGAAGGCGCAGCCGTTGATCTGCGAGGCGCGCATCTTCACCAGTTCAAGGAGCGACTCTTCGAGGCCGCAATTCTCGACATAATGGTTGAGGTGGGCGATCGCCGCAAAGCCCTTGGGCGCGGCATCGCGATAGTCCAGTCTTGCCTTCATCCTTCTTCTCCTGATCAAACCATCGGCCGCATGGTCCGCCAGGGGCGGGCCGCCGGCGTGGCGCCGGCGCCCGCCTGTGGTCAGGCCCGCATTATTCGGCGGCCGCCAGCGCGGCCGTCGGTATTGGCCGCGCCAGCACGACATGGTTCCTGGTTTCGAGCGACGCAAGGAAGCGCCAGATAAACAGCAATGTCACCAGCAGCAGGCCGGTATAGCCGACCCCGCCCATCATATAGGGGAAGGTGGGGTTGCCCTGCCGCACCACGTCGAGGTTGAAGCTGAGCAGGCCGATGGTGATGATCGCCCCGAAGATCCACATGCCCAGCAGCCACAGGCCGGTTTCCCAGCCGGTAAGCCAGCGGCCCCAGCGGCCCGGCACTTCGCCGGCGACCACATATTCGGCCGGCGTGTTCGGAACCGAAGCCGGGCGATGGCCGATGGTGAACAGATCCCACACCAGCACCGACACGCCGACGGCGAACAGGGCGCCGAACACCAGGATCATCACCTTGAAGAACTGCATGGCCGGGCCGACATCGCCGCCGAACCAGTCGAGGCCGAGGTTGCGATAGACGAACACCTGGATGGTGCCGCCGATGGCGAAGGCAAAGGCGATGCCGAGCATGCCGGCGAACACCAGCCAGAACGCCAGCTTGCCGAGGCGCTGGTCGAAGTCCTGCACGCCGCGCATGACCGGCACGGCGAAATAGGCGCCGGCAAGGCCGAGCATGCCGAAGGTGCCGAAGAGGGCGAGATGGCCGTGCGCCGCCGTCACCCAGGTGCCGTGCGACCAGACGTTGGTGAGCGCAAAGGTCATGGTGAAGCCGAGGATGCCGGCGCCGACATGCTCCAGCACGACGGAGCCGAGCAGGAAGGCGAAGGCCGGCATGTTCGGCACCGGCTTGCCGTCCTGATGGGCGTCCAGATAGACGTGCCAGAAGCAGAACACCAGCGGCAGCGGTTCGAGCGCGCTGAACAGCGACCCCCAGAACTGCCAGAATTCCGGTGTCCCCACCCAGAAATAATGGTGGGCGTTGCCGATCAGGCCCGACAGCCAGACCAGGGAAACGCCCCAGAACACGGCATAGCCGACCGACTTCACATCGGCCTTGAACATCAACACCAGCAGGAAGCCGACCAGCGAGATGTGGATCACCTCCCAGACGCCTTCCACCCAGTAGTGGACGACATACCAGCGGAAATATTCCTGGAGGTCGAGGCGCGCGACGAAGAACATGCCGAACAGCCAGACGAAGGTGAGGGCGACGACGCCGATCACCAGGCCCCAGTGGATCTCGTTCCATTCACGGCGCGGCGGGAAGGTGCGCAGCACCACATAGCAGAGGATGGCGAAGCCGACAAAGATGACGATATCGGCGACGCGGCCGGCTTCCAGATATTCCAGCCCCTCCTGAAGCCACGGCTGGCCCCGCCACCAGCCGGCAATCCCCTCCTGCGCCAGATATTGCGTGCCGAGGCTCCAGA
>CAYYGQ010000027.1:0-15200 GCA_964471485.1 uncultured Sandaracinobacter sp.
GATGCGGTGGTGGAGGGCGGGGTGAAGTCGCCCTCATAGCGCAGCTTGCGAAAGGCGATGCGGCACCAGAGCTGGTCGAACATGGTCATGCCCCACATGCTCTGTTCGGTCAGGCGCTCGGCGCCGATGCGCGGCATGTCCACCGAATAGGGCTGGGTCGGCGCGGGTTGGTCGGGCGCCTGCCCGTTGGTGGGAACCGGCCGCTCCTCGACGCGCGACAGCGGCTGGCCGGTGCGGCGGTCGAGCACGAAGATATTGCCGGTCTTGGTCGCCTGGATCAGCGCCGGCAGCGTGCCGCCCTTGCCGTCGGGGATGTCGTAGAGCGCGGGTTGCGCCGGCGTGTCATAATCCCACAGATCATGGTGGACGGTCTGGAAGGTCCAGCGTTCGCGGCCGGTGGCAAGGTCGAGCGCGATGATCGATGTGGTGCGCGCTTCCGCTTCCGGCGTGCGGTCCACGCCCCAGAAATCGGGTCCGCCCATGCCGGTCGGAATATAGAGCAGGCCGAGTTGTTCGTCGAACGCCGGGGTCGACCAGACATTGGGCCCGCCGATCGAATAGGTCTCCCCCTCGGGCGGCAGGCGGGTGGTCGCCGGGTTGCCGGGATCCCAGGTCCAGGCCAGCGCCCCGGTCACGACATCATAGGCGCGCAGCACGCCCGAGGGCACCTCGACCGCCTGGTCGAAGGCCCAGCCGCCGACGATCACCAGATTGCCGGCCACTGTGGGCGCGGATGTCACCCACGACATCTTGCCCTGGCCCAACATGCCTTGCGACAGGTCGACCGTGCCGCCGGCGCCGAAGTCGGCGCAAACAGCCCCGGTTGCCGCATCGAGGGCGATCAGCCGCGAATCGATGGTGGCGACATAGATGCGCTGGCGGCAGACGGCGGCCACAGGGGCGGCCGTTTCATCGGCTGCGGCCTCTGTGTCGCCGGTGACGGCTTCCCAATAGCCCAGTCCGCGGCATTTTTCCCAGACGCCGTTGCCGGCCTTCGGATCGAACTCCCAGCGTTTCCGGCCGCTGTCCGGGTCGAGAGAGAAGACCTTGTTGTGCGGCGTGCAGACATAGAGGCTGTCGCCCACCTGCAAGGGCGTGGTCTGGTCGTCGGCGGCGCCGGTGGTGATGTCGCCGGTGCGGAAGGTCCAGGCGACCTTCAGCTCGTCGACGTTCGCGGGCGTGATCTGGCTTGCCGGGGAATAACGTGTGCCGGCCGGGGTGCGGCCATAGTGACGCCAGTCCGCCGCCGCGCCGTCGGCAGGGGGCGCCGTTTCAGCGGCTGCGCTTTCAGGCTTGATGACATTGTGCGGCACGAAAGCCGCCGCGATGCCGCCAGCGAAGAGCAGCGCCAGCGCGCCGGCGAGCGGCCAGGCGAATTTCCTGCCCGCCCCCGTCAGCGGCAGCAGCAGCGCCATGACGATGGCCAGCGCCGTCATCGCCCCCAGCCTCGGCATCAGCCGCCAGTAATCCAGCCCCGATTCCCAGAAGGCCCATAGCAGCGTGAACAGGAAGACCGCGAAAAACCACGCGGCGCCCGAGCGCCGGCTTCGCCACAGCTGGACGCCGGCGACCAGCAGCCCGAGACCGGCGACCAGATAGTAGAAGGAGCCGCCGGCAAAGACGAGGACGATGCCGCCGATCGCCAGCATCGCGCCGACCAGCAGGTTGACGACGCCGAATGCCTTGAGCAGCCATGGCGAGCGGATGGTTGGGGATGCGGCATCTGCCATATTGGCTTCCAATGGCGGATCATGACCGTTTCGCGTCTGCCGTCTTTGTGGCTGCGACAGCCCGCCCTTGCAAGCAGGCCGTTGCCGGTAACGCCGGCCTATTCCGTTCGCAGCGGCGGGGCGATGTTTGCGGCGGGGCGCACGATCAATGGACCTGCCCGATTGTCCCGGTTAGACAGATGGCGATGGCGCGGCCGACACAGTTTTTGCGCGGTTCGATTGGCGCGATGGCCAGGCGCGAGTTCCGCGAACTCGTCACCATTCATCCAAGCGACCGCCCGTGGCAACTGCCCTTCGCCGTGGCGGTCGCCGCCGGGCTGCCGATGCTGCTTGGCGCCTGGTTCGGCGAGATGAGCCATATGAGCTACGCCGCGCTCGCCTCCGTCGGCGCCATGGCCATTGTCCATGTGCCGAGCACGCGGCTCGATCATCGCATGGCCGTCATGATGGCCGTGGCCTTTGCCATGATTGCCTGCCATGCGTTCGGCCAGTTGAGCCAGTTCGCCCCGCTCGTCCGCGCGCCGGTCATCACGCTGGTGGCGGTGTTTGCAACCATGGCCTGCCGCTATTATCGCGTCGGCCCGCCCGGATCGCTGTTCTTCGTCCTGGCAGCGGCGATCGGCGCCTATGCTCCGGGCGATGCCGCGCACGCCACAACGAGGCTGGGCGTGTTCGCGCTGGGCAGCATCGGCGCGGTGATCGTCGCCTTTCTCTACAGCCTGCACATCCTGCGATCCCGCGCGCCGTCGCCAATGTCGCCGCCACCGCCACCGCAAGCGCTGCTCGACAGCGTCGTCATCGATTCGTTGCTCGTCGGCCTCTTTGTCGGCCTTTCGCTGGGGGCGGCGCAGCTTTTGGGGCTTGAGAAACCCTATTGGGTTCCGGTGAGCTGCCTCGCCGTCATCCAGGGGGTCAATTTGCGCGCGGTCTGGAACCGGCAGGCGCATCGCATCCTCGGAACGATGATCGGCCTTGCAGCCACATGGATGCTGGCGCGCTATGCCGCCGGCCCGTGGACGGTCGCCGTGGCGATCACGGTGCTGACCTTCTGCGTCGAGGCCGCGATCGTGCGGCATTATGGCTTTGCGGTCGTCCTCGTCACGCCGCTGACCATCCTGCTCGCCGAGGTTTCCACGCTCGGCCATGCAGGCAGTTCGATGCTGATCGCGGCCCGCTTCGCCGACACCGTGCTGGGTTCGCTGCTCGGCCTGGCCGGGGGTTTCTGTCTGCATCATGCCGTGCTGCGGCGGTGGTTGCGGCAATGGCTGGGCGGCGCCGATCCGTCCGGCCCGTGACCCGCCGACAGTTCATGGCCGGTTATGCAACCGCCGGGCAGGCAATGCGGGCTTCAATGCCTATATCGGCTGGCGAACCCTGGTGAAACCGTGGCACGAAGGAAATCCCCATGACCAACATCCCCGACCGGCGCCCGCAACGTCTTCGGCACGAATTGCGCTTGCGGATGCTGACCGTGCGGTCCGTCGAAACGCTCAGCCTGCACATGGTGCGGATCAAGCTTGGCGGCGAAGAGCTTGAGGGGTTTTTCAGCCCCGGCTTCGACGATCACGTCAAGGTGTTCTTTCCGGCGCCGGGGCAGGACGCCCCGGCGCGGCCGCAGCTTGGCGACAAGGGCGTGGTGTTTCCCGAGGGGCAGGCCCGGCCGGTCATGCGCGACTTCACGCCGCGCCGCTACGACGCCGAGGCCGGCATGCTGACCATCGACTTCGCCCTGCACGACAGCGGTCCGGCGACCGCATGGGCGCGGCAGGCCCGGCCGGGCCAGGCGCTGGCCGTTGGCGGGCCGCGCGGATCCTTCATCGTGCCCACCGATTTCGACTGGCACCTGCTGGTCGGCGATGCGGCGGGGCTGCCCGCCATCGCCCGGCGGCTGGAGGAACTGCCGGCCGATGCGCGGGTTCTGGCCCTGATCGAGGTGGACCAGCCCGCGGATGTGCTGGAACTGAACACTGGCCCCGGCGCGTCCGTGCATTGGGTTTATGGTTCAGAGCAGCAACCCGGCGAGGCGCTCGTTACCGCACTGGCCGCCATCGACTTTCCCTCGGGCGATTACCACGCCTGGGTCGGCTGCGAATCGGCGACGGCCAAACGGCTGCGGGACATGCTGATCGCCGAGCGCGGCGCCAATCCGAAATGGGTTCGCGCCTCGGGCTATTGGCGGCGCGGCGCGGTCGGCGTGCACGACAGTTTCGACGAGTGACCGGGCCGTAACCGCCCCTGCGCCGCCGGTGGCGCTTTCGGCGGGCGCTGCCGGACGATATTCCCGCCGCAACAAGCCCGAATCCGGCCGGCATGGCCGATGCCGGGCTTATTTGGGCGGCAGAAGATCGGTTGCGGCAAGATGCTCGGCCAGGAACCAGACCTGCGGTTCATTGGTGCGGATGATGTCGCTGACCAGCAGATCGTTGGTGCCGTCGTCGCCGGCCTCGTCCGCGGCCTGGGCGCCCTCATGGGCGGCGCGCAGAATGATCTCGTGGGCTTCGAGAAGGCGGGCCAACTGGCTCGGCACGTCCTCGCGCCCTTTCGTCGGCCGCGGAATCCTGGTCGCTTCCGCATGGATTGCGGATCACCGGAAAATAAGCTCTGGATGATCGTCGATAGCGGATACCGATGGCAGGAAGGGATCCATGGACCGGATAACCAGCATGCGGGTGTTCGCGCAGGCGGCCACCGGCGGCAGCCTGTCCGCCGCCGCGCGTCACCTCGGCATGTCGCCGGCGATGGCGGCCAAGCATGTCAATGCGCTGGAAGCGCGGCTGGGCGTCAAATTGTTCCACCGCACCACGCGCCGCCTCAGCCTGACGGAAGCGGGCAGCCAATATCTGGAAGCCTGCCAGCGCATCCTGCCGGAGATCGACGAGGCGGAGGCCACCGCCGCTTCCCAGCGGGTCATGGCGACAGGGCTGCTGCGGATGAATGTGCCGCTTTCCTTCGGCGCGCGTTTCGTCGCGCCGCTGATCCCCGCGTTCGCCCGGCGGTACCCGGAAGTGAAGGTGGAACTGGGCCTGAGCGACGCGCAGCTTGATCTGCTCGATGGCGGCTGGGATCTGGCGATCCGTATCGGCCATCTGGCCGACAGCCCGCTCCATGCCCGCAAGCTGGGCGACAGCGCCATGCGGGTGTGCGCCGCGCCCGCCTATCTCGACCGGCGGGGCGTGCCGCGCCGCGTCGCCGAACTGGTCCAGCACAATTGCCTCAGCTACACCTTGTCGGCGATGCAGGACGGCAAGCATTGGCGCTTTGGCCTGCGCGGCGACATCCGCGTGGCCGTCAGCGGCGACCTCGTCGCCAACAATGGCGACGCACTGCTGGCGGCGGCGCTTGGCGGGCAGGGCATCCTCTACCAGCCGGATTTCATCGTCGGCGCCGCCATCGAGAGCGGCGCGCTGGTGGAACTGGAACTGGACAAACCCCCGGCCGATCTCGGCGGCATCCATCTGCTCTATCCGCCGGAACGGCGCCCGCCCGCCAAGGTCCGGGTGATGATCGACTATCTGGCCGAAACGCTGGCATGAAGCGGAACTTCGGGCCTGGTCTCGTTCTCCCTTCGATCACGGTGCCGGCGCCCGTATCCGGCGCGCGCGCAGTTCCTGCCAGATCAGCACCAGCGCCGCCGCCGCGAGCCAGGGCAGCAGGACGAGATTGAGCCGCTGCCAGCCGAGCAGGTCGAGCAAGGCACCAGCGCCGAACGAGCAGGCGAGGCCAACGATAAAGATCGTCATGTCGTTGGTCGCCTGCGCGCGGCCGCGCTCGGCGGGCGTATAGGTCGTGGTCAGCAGCGTGGTGCCGCCGACATAAAGGAAGTTCCAGCCGACGCCGAGCAGCACCAGCGCGCTGGCAAAGGAGAAAAAGCCGGTGCCGGTCATGGTGGCGAGCACATGGCCGGCGAGGATGGCGATGCCCGCCAGCATGACGGGGCGCGCTCCGAAACGGGCGATCAGGCTTCCCGAAAAGAAGCTCGGCGCGAACATGCCGAGCACATGAAGCTGGATCACGGTGGCGGCGTCGGCGAGCGAATGCTGGTGCGCCACCATGGCGAGCGGCGTCGCCGCCATGGCGAGGATCATGATGCCATAGCCCGTCACCGCACCGAACAGCGCCGCCAGATAGGCGGGTTGCGCTACCATGGCGCGCCACGGCCGCCCGCCGTCCGTCGCGACCCCGGGCGCGCCCGGCGGCACGTGGAGCATCAGCAGCGTGCCCGCCCCGAGCAGCGAAACCAGCGCCAGCAGCAGGAAGGAGCCGACATAGACGGGATCGAGCAGCGGCCCGCCGAGTTGCGCCAGCCAGGGGCCGGCGAAGGCGGCGACGATGCCGCCCGCCAGCACCAGCGCGATGGCGCGGGGGCGATAGGCGTCGCTCGCCACCTCGCTCGCCGCGAACCGGTAGAATTGCGCGAACGCCTGATAGGCGCCGACGAGAAAGGCGCCGAGCGCGAGAAGCGCCAGCGAATCCGTCCAGATGCCCAGCGCCGCGACCAGTCCGCCCAAGGCGCCGAGCAGCGCGCCGGCGACGAACCCCGGCCTGCGCCCGGCGCGCGCCATCCACATCGAGGCGGGAAAAGTCACCAGCGCCGTGCCGAGGAACATCGTCGCGATCGGCAGGGTCGCCAGCGCCGGCGATCCCGCAAGCCGCGCGCCGGCAAGGCCGCCCACGGTCATCACCAGCGTCGAGGCGGTCTGGAAGATGGCCTGCGCGATGGCGAGGATCAGCACCTGTCGGTGCATGGCGGCTGGTGGCACGGGCGCGCTTTCCTCGCTCGATTCAACATTCAATAGATTGCTTGAGTGATGGAAGCCAGCTACGATCTTGTCAATGACCAATCCCGGGTTCGCGATCTTCGAGCAGTTGGCGGCCGTGGCGCGCGTGCTCGGCCATGCCCATCGCCTCGACCTGCTGGCGCATGTCTCGCAGGGCGAGAGGCCGGTGGAAGTGCTGGCGAAGCTGGCGGGGATGACGCCGGCCAACGCTTCCCAGCATCTTCAGCAGCTTCGCCGCGCCGGCTTCGTGGTCTCCCGGCGCGAAGGCAAGCATGTCCTCTACCGCATCGGCGACGGCCCGGTGCAGCCGCTGCTCGCCGCCTTGCGTGCCTATGGGGAAGCCAGCCGCGCGGACGTGCGGGCAATCATCGGCGACTATTTCGAGCGGGTCGGCGGCGTGGAGCCGATGGAGCCGGTTTCGCGCGCCGTGCTGCTGGAACGGCTTGCGGCCGGCGACATAACGCTGCTCGATGTGCGGCCGGAGGACGAATATGCGCTCGGCCATCTTCCGGGCGCGCTCAACGTTCCGCTGCGGGATCTGGAAGCGCGGCTCGCGGAGCTGCCGGCGGACCGGGAGATCGTCGCCTATTGTCGTGGGCCCTATTGCATCCTGTCGGTCGAGGCGGTCGCCCTGTTGCGGGCGAACGGCTATCGGGCGCGCCGGTTCGAGGAGGGGCTGCCCGAGTGGAAAGCCGCGGGCCTCGCGGTGGATGTCGCCGCATGAGCGCCCATCCTCAGGGCATGCCGGGCAGCCGGTGAAGATGCGGAAAAATATGCGCCGATCCACCATGGGGCTGGCACAGACGACGGAGAGGCTGTTAAGTCTCGTCGACACGGCATTATTGTCGGACCGCAATGCCGGCAAGGAGGAACGAACATGAAGCAATGGCTGGCAAGCTGGTCTCCGCGAATGCTGAGCATTTTGCGGATCGTCAGCGGACTCATCTTTCTTGAGCATGGGACACAGAAATTCCTGTCCTTCCCCGCCGGCCGGATGGCGGGCGCCGGCCTTTCCTTCGATTCGCTGTCCAGCCTGGCCGGTCTCATCGAACTCGTCACCGGCCTGCTCATCGTCCTTGGCCTGTTCACGCGCCCCGCGGCCTTTCTGGCGTCGGGCACCATGGCGGCCGCCTACTGGATCGCGCACGCGCCCCAGAACGGCTTCCCCATCAACAATGGCGGCGATGCGTCGATCCTTTATTGCTTCGTCTTCCTTTACCTGGTTTTCGCCGGGCCGGGGCCGTGGAGCGTCGATGCGGCCCGCGCCGGAAGGGCCGGCGGATGAGCGATACCGCCCTCATGCCCGCGCTGTTCATCGGCCACGGCAGCCCGATGAACACGCTCGATCGCAACGGCTTTACGGATGCCTGGCGGGCGCTGGGCCGGCAGCTGCCGCGCCCGCGCGCCATTCTGGTCGTTTCCGCGCACTGGTTCTTCGGCGCCACCGCCGTCACGGCGATGCCCCGGCCCCGCACCATCCATGACTTCTACGGCTTTCCACAGCAACTGTTCGACTTCGATTATCCGGCACCAGGCGCGCCCGATGTCGCGCGGGAAATAGCAGAAATCGCCAAACCCCGGTGGGTCGGCCTCGACCGCGACCAATGGGGTCTCGATCACGGCACGTGGAGCGTGCTGGCCCATCTTTATCCAGAGGCCGATATTCCCGTGGTGCAGCTCTCGATCAATGCGCTGAAGCCGCTCGATTATCACCTCGATCTCGGCGCCCGCCTCGCGCCGTTGCGGAAACGCGGCGTGATGATTCTCGGCAGCGGCAATGTCGTCCATAATCTGCAGCGCGTGCAGTGGAAGCAGCCCGATGCCGCGTTCGACTGGGCCGAGCGCTTCGATGATGCCGCCGTCGCGCAGCTTGCCGACGATCCGGCCGCCATCCTCAAGCTCGTGGAGCATCCCGATTACCGGCTGGCGGTGCCCACGCCGGACCATTTCATTCCACTGCTTTATCTGGCCGGGCTGGCGGCGGCCGGGGAGGCCGTGGTCGAGCCGCTGCTGCGCGGTTATGCCATGGGGTCGCTTTCCATGACCTGCTACCGGGCTGGCGCGGCGGATTGCCCGGCCCCGCAACAAGCGGGCGCGGCGGGTTTGCCGGCCGATGTGCCGCCCGACCAGACCAATATCTAGCCGGCGGAAGCGCATTGCCTGGCAGCGAGGCGGCGGCGGTCTTCGCCCATCGACCGGCGGATCGCGATAACGGGGCCGAGGATGCGCCCGGCCGGATGTCCGTCATGATCGGGACAGCAGCGCATTCCTGTCGCGGGGTCGGCGCCGGCCATGCGCCGGGGAGGCGGCCCCGGCATGCATGACATGGAGATAATCCTTCTCGGGGTGCTGGGCAGCACGGCGGCCGGCTTCATGACGCTGGTGGGCGCGCTGCCGGTGCTGTTCGGGCGCGCGATGTCGGCGCGCCAGGAAGATGCGCTGCTCGGCTTTGCCGCCGGGGTCATGCTGGCGGCGAGCTTCTTCTCTTTGCTGCTGCCCGCGGTCGAAAGCGCTTCGTCCCTGTTCGCATGGCGGTTTGCGCCGGGCGGCATCGCCGCGCTGGGATTGCTGATGGGGGCGGCGGCGATGGTGGGCGCCAACGCCCTCATCCCGCACCGGCACTTCGTGCAGGGCGATCAAGGCCCGGTCAGCGCGAAAATGGACAGGATCCTGCTCTTCGTGGCGGCGATCACCATCCACAATTTCCCCGAGGGGCTGGCGATGGGCGTGGGGTTCGGCAGCGGCTCCATGGACAAGGCCGTGGCGTTGTCGGCGGGGATCGGCATCCAGAACCTGCCGGAAGGCCTGGCGGTCGCCCTGGCGCTGCGCGCCAACGGCGTCTCCAGATGGAAGGCCTTCCTGATCGCATCGGCGACCGGGCTGCTGGAACCGGTCGGGGGTCTTGTGGGCGTCTCGCTGGTGTCGCTGGCGCGGCCGCTTCTGCCCTGGGCGCTCGCCTTTGCCGCGGGCACCATGCTCCATATCGTCAGCCACGAGATCATCCCCGAGACGCATAGCCGGGGATTTCAGCGCCAGGCGACCACAGGCATGGTGATCGGCTTTGTGCTGATGATGTTCCTGGACGTTTCCTTCGGATAATGGACGGCGAAGATCGTCTGTCCGCGTCGCGGCATCGGCCAATGGTCCGATGGTTGCGGTGAAGCGTTCCCCGCCGTTTTCCTCGCCAGTCTGCAACGGCGCGCTCGCCCATCGCACAGGTCGCCTGGTGGGCGGTTTCGGGATTGCTGGCCTGGAAATCCCACCGCCCGTGGTTGTCGCGCGGGCCGGAATCGGGCCGCCGCTTCCGGCTGCGCTGCCCGCTCGGCTGGCGCTGGCTGCAATTTTCCACGGCAAGCATGGGCTTCGGCGCCTTTCACGGGGTATCGCCATGAAAGAGAAGCAGTATAGCAGGATCAACCACGTAATGGTCGCCCTACGGGCGCCTGGAAGCCGCGGCATGATATTGATTTAACGACAGCTCCTGTTCCTGACCCGCGCCCTGTGCCATCGCAGGCGCCAACTGTGCATCGGATTATCTGGGCCTGAATGATGTTTCTTCGGTAGTCATTCAGCCGATTGTGATCCGATCCCAATTCCCGCCATCTGAGGCTGCTCCGACATTCCACGTTGAGAATTGTGGTGGTGCGATTATGACACCATGAATAGAGGCTGGGGGGCATCGGTTGCTGGCTGGAAAGCAGAAGGGGGATTGGTGCTGTGCGTAAGCTCAATTGGCTGGCTGTGCCGTTGGCGCTGATCGTTACCAATGCCAACGCCATTGTAATCCGTCACAATCAGCCTGACTCGCAATATCGCGTTGATCGACAACACATCCCTGCATTGGCCGACTTGCCTGGCGAAGGCCATGGCACACTGATCGCCCCGCGCTGGGTGGTTACTGCTGCCCACGCGGTCGACATGATGCAGATCATGCCCGAGGAACGGTACGTAACAATAAACGGGAAAAAGCGGACTGTAAGCCGCATCCTGGTATATCCGGATTATCCCGCTGCCCGAGATGGGTGGCAGAAAATGTTCGCAGGACTCAAAACGGCGGACCCGGACGCCTTCGCGGAGCAGTATGTGAAGGCAATGGCCGCCATGCATGACATTGCCCTTCTGGAGCTTGCCGAGCCTGTGACCGATGTCGCGCCTATGTCGGTTTACTGGGGTAATATCAAACCCGGAACGTTAAGCGCGGTATATGGTGCAGGAGCGACGGGCACCGACACTAGCGGCATATCGGACAATGCAAGCCATCGCACGGAACTGCGCCGAGCGGAGAACCGCCTGACCCGGACCGATGGGCAGTGGCTTCGCTTTGCCTTCGATTGTGGCGCGCACGCCCCGCAGTTTGGCGGTGCGACAGCGGGTGGCGACAGTGGTGGTCCGGTCACGATCAATGTGTCTGGGCGCACCTACCTTGCCGGAATCACCCACGGCCTTGATGCGACCCTCACCGAAGAAAAACATATTGTGCGGCGGATGCAGGATGGTTCGTTCCGCATGGGAAAATGCGGGCAAAGTTTCGCCGCCGCCCGCCTGGGCTTCTACAAGACGTGGCTTGATCGAACGGTGGCGGGGGAGTGATCTCACCTTCCCAGACACCGTCCCTTTCGAGACCAGCGCCAGCGGCCCTAAAAGATGATCTTACGCCAGGACGTCGGCTCGATGAGATACTGGCGGCTTTACCCGAAGATCGCCGTCTCGAGATGGAGAGCCGAGTAGGTGAGTTGATCGCCGAGGCGGCAAAGGAAACAAATGACCCCCGTGTATGATCGGCGGGCGAGAAAGAGCGCTTAGCCGGAGCGCTTCAGGGAATATTCGACGTGCGCGAAGGTTCTCGTGAAAGCGCGGGCAAGGTCGTGCGGATCAGCCGTCATGTATCCCCCAATCGTCTTCCTCATACTCCGGCAGCTCAGGCGCTCGCTTGGGAGGTGCCGCCTTAGAGAGCGGCGGCAGATTGCCGTCGCCCGGGGTGAAGTGATGGCTATAAGGGGCGAGGTGAAAAGTACCAAGACTTACCGTGTACGCGACGTCATGCTCAGTGACTGGGCAAAATCAGTGCTTGCCCGGCAGAAGCCTTACAGCTTTCATCGAGGACGAGAGACGCCAATCTTCCTCAACCCCATAACCGGACGTCCGTGGCCAGACGTTCAGGATCAGCGCAAGCTCTATTTTCATCCGACATTGGCGGCGCTCAAGATCCGCAAGCGGAATGCCTATAACACCCGACATACCTTCGCGACTGGGGCGCTCATGGGAGGCGTCAACCCAGCGTTCATCGCCAAACAGCTCGGCCATGCCGATGCGGCCGTGACCTTCAAATATTATGCGCGCTGGATCGTTGGCTCGCTTGAGCAGGTAGAAACCGCCAAGCTCAATCGAATTTTTTCGGACAAGCTTTGATCGAGAGTAAATGACCGGGAGGCGCTGAAAAATGGTGCCTCCCGCCTACTTGGCCATCCACCTCTCTCAGCCATCTGCCAGGAAATCCGCAGTGATATCAGACAGCTAACTGGAAGCGCGGGCCAAGTGACTCCGTGTGACACGAAAAATGATAATAATATCAAATACTTGGCTTGGTGACCCCTACGGGCACCCGGTCGCCGTGGCAAGGTATTGAGTTTACTTCAATATTTGCTCGAAGCAGACGCTGCATACCATCACAAGTGCCAACTGTCCAGTGGGATTGCTAGGGTCTGAATGATACTGCCGGGAAGCTAAGCAGCGGCGTGTTGTGTGAGTGATCCGTTGGTGGTTGAAACCATCCGGTGGCCACGATATTTATACTGCGCTGGCGTGTGCTGCGTGCGCCCGGGCATCCTGCTCGAATACGGAGAACGGTTGATACGTTTCGGGAGTGCGTTGCAGCATGACGGCCTTGCGTTCGATTTCGCCAGACAATGGCGTGATTTCATTTCCTCGTCGGTTTGTGAACGGTGCCTTTTCGGGCGGGGGCAAGCCTGTTGGCGCGGCCCCGTTTGCGCGTTGCGCCGCCAGAGCGTCGCGCGTTTTCCACCGAGCATCGAAGGGGAGCGATCATGGCTAGAGTTTTCGAGACGCTGCTGGCGAGCGACTTTACCGCCCGATCGGACCGGCCGCTCGACCGGGCGCTTCAGGTTGCACGCGAAAAGAACGGCAAGCTGGTCATCGCGCATGTGCTGGAGAAAGGCGAGGGCGATCCCGATCCCGCGACTGTCGAGCGACTGCGCGCGGACCTGCCGCAAGAGGCGCAGGATGCGGAGCTTGTGGTGCGGACCGGATCGGCGCCCAAGGTGCTGGCGCAACTTGCGGCGGAGCGCGGCAGCGATCTGATCGTAGCCGGCGTTGCGCGCTACAACAGCGTCGGCGACTATTTGCTGGGCACGGCGGTCGATCACATCGTGCGCAATGCCGATGCTCCTGTGCTTGTCGTGCGAGGGCGAGCGAGCGGTCCTTATGCGCATATGGTCGTCGCTACCGATCTTTCCGATTGCTCGCGCGCGGCCCTTCTCACCGCCGCCGGGCATTTCCCTGATGCGGCCATCACGCTCATCCATGCTTTCCATGTTCCCTATGAGGGCTGGCTCAAGTCCGATGACGTCAAGCAGGAGGTTCGGGCGGAAGCCTGGGAAGGTCTCGACGCCTTTCTTTCTCATGCGGACGTGTCGCCCCTGAGCGGGCGCATCAAGGCTTCGGCGGAGGAAGGCGAAACGGGCAGCGTGATCCTCGGCCAACTCAAGAGCACTGGGGCGGACCTTCTCGTGCTTGGCACACATGGCCGAAGCGGCTTTTCCCACGCGACGATTGGCAGCCAGGCCGAGGCGTTGCTGGCGGCCGCGGATGTCGATGTGCTGATGGTGCGCGAACACAAGGCATGAAGATGAACAAGGTGCGTCCATCCATCCTGCGCGATTTCCTGCGCAGCGAGGCGGCGGGCGGCATCCTGCTGATGCTCGCCGCCGCGCTCGCCATGCTGGTTGCCAACAGCCCGCTGGCGGACAGCTATTTCCATGGCCTTCACGTCTATATGGGTCCGCTGTCCCTGCTCCACTGGATCAATGACGGGCTGATGGCGCTGTTCTTCCTGCTCGTCGGGTTGGAGATCAAGCGCGAGTTCGTCGGCGGCCAGCTATCGAGTTGGTCGGACAGGGCGTTGCCGATGATCGCGGCGGCGGGCGGCATGGCCGTGCCGGCGCTGGTCTATCTGGCAATCGCCGGCTCGACGCCGGGACTGGCGCGCGGCTGGGCCATTCCCGCCGCAACCGACATCGCGTTCGCCATCGGCGTAATGGCGCTGCTCGGCAAGCGCGTCCCGACATCGCTCAAGCTGTTCCTCGTTACCGTTGCGATCGTGGACGACATGGGGGCGGTGGCGATCATCGCGCTTGCCTATACCGACGACATCAACGGCCTTGCGCTGCTGGCCTCGCTGGCGATCATGGCGGGAATGCTGGCGCTCAACCGTATGGGCGTGTCGCGGCTCGCACCTTACCTTGCGCTTGCCGCACTGCTGTGGCTCGCGGTGCTGCTGTCGGGTGTGCATGCCACCATTGCGGGCGTGCTGAGCGCCATGTTCATTCCGTTGCGCGCGGGGCCGTCCGCGCCGGAAGGGGTGGAATCGCCGCTCCATCGTCTCGAACACGCGCTGCAACCCTGGGTTGCCTACGCCATCGTGCCGATTTTCGGTTTTGCCAATGCGGGGGTGTCCTTCGCCGGCATCGGTGTGGAGCATTTGCTGGCGCCCCTGCCGCTCGGTGTTGCGGCGGGCCTGTTCCTCGGCAAGCAAATCGGCGTTTTCGGCGCTTTGTGGGGCTGTATCCGCCTCGGCTTAGGACCAAAGCCGGCCAACGCCAATTGGGTGCAGATCTATGCCGTCTGCATGTTGTGCGGCATCGGCTTCACCATGAGCCTGTTCATCGGTGGTCTCGCTTTCACCGATCCGCTGCTGATGGATGAAGTAAAGATTGGTGTGCTGGGCGGCTCGCTGCTGTCGGCAATCGCCGGCTTCCTCATCCTGCGCATGGCGGACAAACCCAAGGCCGCAGCGATCCGGGGAGCGGCACATTCCTGATGAGCTGGTGACATGGCTGGAAGCGGCGTTGCTCGGCATTGTGCAGGGACTGACCGAGTTCCTGCCGATTTCGTCCAGCGCGCATCTGCGGATCGTGGGCGAGTTCCTGCCTTCGGCAACCGATCCGGGAGCCGCCTTCACTGCAATTACGCAGATTGGCACGGAAGCGGCCGTGTTGCTCTATTTCCGCCGGGACATCTGGCGCATTGGCTCCGCCTGGTTGCGGTCTCCGCTAGGCAAGCGACGGGAGGAAGCCCCGGACGTGCGCCTGGGCTGGCTAGTCATCCTCGGCACGCTGCCGATTGCCATCCTGGGGCTGGTGTTCAAGGACTGGATCGAAGGATCGCTTCGCAACCTCTACATCACCGCTTCGATGCTCATCCTGTTCGGCATCCTGCTGGGCGCGGCCGATCGGTTCGGCCTGCGGAAGCGCGAGCTGTCCGGCATGACGCTGCGAGACGGCATCCTGCTCGGCTTCGCGCAGGCGATGGCGCTGGTGCCCGGCGTGTCGCGATCGGGCGGGACTATCAGCGTTGGCCTGCTACTCGGCTACACACGCGAGGCGGCGGCGCGCTATTCCTTCCTGCTCGCCATTCCGGCGGTCACGGTGCCCTTGCTTCTGTTCGCCCTGCCCCT
>CAYYGQ010000028.1:0-14973 GCA_964471485.1 uncultured Sandaracinobacter sp.
GCAGCATCAGCGCCGGCAGGCCGAAGCGAAGCAGAACGCCGCCCGCGAACATCGCCAGCGAAAACCGCCAGGGATCCACCTCGCGCCTTCGCCAGCGGATCGACGCCCAGGCCGCCAGCAGGATCAAAAGCAGGATCTGCACCATGGCATAGACATACCAGAGATAATATTCCCGCCCGCCATAGTTGCCGCCGCGATAGTCGTGGAAATTGCCCGTGAGCGTCAGCACCGAAATATGCGGATGTTTGCCGGCAACCGTTTTCCAGCCATAAAGCAGCAGCGAGAACAACAGCACCGGAATCAGCAGGTTGCCCATCATACGCAGCAAGGGGCGCACGCTGCGCTGGTGAAAGGCCGTGGTCAGTTGCAGGCCGGCGAAGAAATAGCCGGTCACCAGGAACAGCGCCGTCGTCGCCCCGGAAAAGGCGTAAGGAATGAGGCGCAGATGCTCGGCGACGACGATGCCGATGGCAACCGCCCGCGTGAAGATGGCGGTATCGACCGGCCGCCAGAAGGCATCCGGCTTCGATTCGCTCTCACAGAGGGCGCGGATCGGCATCGTCTGCCAGCCCTCGGGAACGGCGCCGAGCACGTCTTCCGTGGCCAGGTAAAGATTGACGAAATTGAGCGAATCGCCGCCCAGCGACACCAGGCTGTCGTCGGGGGCGATGTCGTCGCGGCCCAGCACTTTTCGCCATTCATCGATCAGCAACCGCTCGGCCGGCGACGCCGGGGCAAGGGCCTGCGCCAACCGCGCCTGCCGCTGCCCCGACAGCATGGCGCGAAGGGCGGCGCGGTCGATCTTGCCGTTGGGCAGCAACGGCATGGTCTCGACGGCGATAAACTGCTCGGGAATCATGTAGAGCGGCAGATGCCCGGCCAGAAAAGCGCCAAGCACGGCTGCCCGCTCGTCGTCCGCCAGCCCGTCGACGGTGAAGGCGACAAGGCGGCGGCGGGCGTCGTCGCCATCGGCCAGCACCACGGCCTGCCCCACCCGTTCGTGCGCCGCCAGCGCATTCGCCACTTCGGCCGGCTCGATCCGGTAGCCGCGAATCTTCACCTGGTCGTCGATCCGCCCCAGCAACTGGATGGCGCCATCGGCGCCGGCGAGGCCACGGTCCCCGGTGCGGTAGCGGTGCGGCGGATCGAACGGCACGATGTCGCCCCGCCGCAAGCGGCCAAGCGACAGCAGCCGCGAGCGCACCTCCACCTCGCCCGGCTCGTAGGCGCCAAGCGGCCGTCCCTCGGCATCCACCACAGCGACATCATGCCCGGCGGTGCCCCGGCCAACCGGGATGGAGCGAAGCGATGCCGATTCCGCCTTGCCGTCAAGCGCATGGGCGGCGGCTGCCTGCGGCGTTTCCGTCGAGCCATAGAAATTGACCTGCAAAGCTTCGGGCGCCGCCGCCCGGATCCGCGCCACCAGTGGCGGGCGCAACTGGTCGCCGCCCCAGAACAACAGGCGAAGCGAGGAAAGCGCGCCCTGTTCGGCGCCGGCCAGCAGCAGTTCGCCGAGGGGTGGCGTCAGATGGCTGACGCTGGGCCTGGCGCGCGCCACCCAGCGCGGCAGCGCGCCGGGCTGCAACAGGTCGTCCTGCGTCGGCACCAGCAGCGTCGCGCCGGCGCCCAGGCAGGTGAAGATGTCGCGCAGCAGTGGGTCGTGGCCAAGGCCGGAAAACATCGTCACCCGATCGTTAGCCGAAATGGCGAAGCGCTTTTTCTGCCAGCGGCTGAAATGCGCCAGCGGCCGGTGCGAGACGGCGATTCCCTTCGGCTCGCCCGTCGTCCCCGAAGTGAACAGATAATAGGCGGGCCGATCCACGGCCACGGCAACCGGCGCCAGCGCCGCCTCCCGCAGCGGATCGACCGGCACCACGGCGACGCCCGCCGCCGCCGCCAGGCTTCCGGCGCGCCCTTCCAGCCCGTCGCCGGCGGCGAACAGCAGCGCATCCGCCGCCACGTCGCCAAGCATGGCGCGCAACCGTTCGTCTGGATAATCCGCGTCGAGGACGACGAAGCTGCCGCCGCCAAGCGACACGCCAAGGAGATTGGCAACAAAAGCGGCATTGCGGCGCGCCAGGATGGCGACACGCCCCCCCGGCCCCACCCCGGCCTCGCCAAGGGTGGCGGCGACACCGGCGGCGCGCGCCTGAAGCTGGCGATAGGAAAGCGCCCCCGCCGCCGATTCGAGCGCCAGCGCATCCGGCCGCGCCTCTGCCTGGCGCTGGAAGGCGGCGGTGATCGGCTCGGCCGCTTCGTTCGCTTCGGCCGGTTCGGGCGCCGCCGGCAATGGCAGCAGATCGGCCAGGCGGATGCTCTCCATCGGCCGGTCGGGCGCCGTGGTGAACGCCAGCGCCAGCGCTTCCAACTGGCGGAACAAGAATGCAATGCGCGCCGCCGACAATTCCCGTGGCCGGTAGAACAGCACCAGCCGCCGCTTCACGCCGTCGCGAATGAAGCGGAAGTTCAACTGGTAATCGCTTTCGCGCAGATCGTGGCTGCTGTCGGACAGGCGAAGCCCGGACAGCTCGATCCCCGGCGGCGCCGGGAACCAGTTCATGCCGAAACGCGGGTGAACGCCGGTTCTGGCGATGACATGATGGTAGGGCGGAAATTCATGGGCGGTGGCGGCGCGGACACGGCGGCCGAGGTCGGTGGCATAGGCGGCAAAGCTCTGCCGTCCGTCGATCGGCGCCCGCAACACCAGGGCGTTCGAATAGCCGCCGATCGAGCGCGCCGCCTGCGGGAAGGCGCGGCGGCCGTTCGACTGAAAGGTGGACAGCACGTCCGTGCTTCCGGAAAGGCGCGACAGCAGCGCCAGCGTCACCGCATAGGCGACGGCGAATTCCGAAACCCCAAGGGCCGCCGCGCTTGCCGCCATCGCCGCGCAGACCGCGGGTGAAAGCGGGCGCTCCATGGCGGCCATTTCCGGGCCATCCGCTGCGGCAAGATCGGCCGGAAGATCGCGCTGTTCCGGGGCGCCGGCGAGCTGCTCCTCCCACCAGCGCAACTGGGAAAGGCAGGGTTCGGTTGTCGCCCAGTCGTCGGGGATCACTGCATGCGGCGGCGGTGCCGCCTCTGGCTCCTCGCCCGCATAATGGGTGAAAATCTCCTGAAGCGCCAGGCGCGCCGACGTGCCGTCCGACACCGAATGGTGCCAGGAAAGGCTTAGATAATGGAGTTCCGGCCCCACCTGCACCAGATGATATTGGCCGATCGAGCGCGGCGACAGATCCGGCTTTGCCATCAGCAGCGGCCGCAGACAGTCGTTCACCTCGTCGAGGCTGGCGCCGGGCAGATCGACGAACTGCAACCGCGCCGGCGGCTCGGCGACGATATATTTGCGGAAACGCCCGGCCGCATCGACGGCAAAACCGCTGCGAAGGGCGGCGTTGCGGCGGATCAGCGCTTCGACGGCGGCGGCCAGGCGGCCGTGGTCCAGCTTGCCCTCGATCCGGGTCAGGCGCGGGATGGTGTAAACCGGCGCCGTCAGCCGCTCGGCCATCGCATAGCGTTCTTCCGTCGGCGTCGGCGGATAGAGCGGCAGGCCGGGCGGCGGCAAAGGCTCGCCCGGCGCCGCGCCGGCCGCGCCAACTGCATCTCCGGCCGCATTGCCGGCCGCAGGACGGCTGCGCCCTGACCGAAATCGCCCGGAGGATGCAAGATGCATGAACATACTCAGACGTTAACTATAATAAAGACAAAAGCGTCAAACCATCGCGGACCGGCAATGAACCGGCCCGTCGCATTCTTACGGCCGATCGTCCCGATTCTATTCCCGGCGTCTCTGCGCCGCTACCACCAGCGCGAAGGCTTTGCCTTGAAGCCGGCGCGCGCTTCCAGCGCGAACGCGGCGTCCAGCACGCCCATTTCGTCCAGCGGCCGGCCGATCAGTTGCAGGCCGAGCGGCAGGCCCTCGCCGTCCACCCCGGCCGGAACCGACATCGCCGGCAAGCCGGCAAGGCTGGCCGGCACGGTGAAGACATCGTTCAGATACATGCCGATGGGGTCGGTCAGCTTGTCGCCCAGCGGGAAGGCGGCGTTGGGCGCCGTCGGCGTCAGCAGCAGGTCGCATTGCTCGAAGGCTTGTTCGAAGTCGCGGGCGATCAGCGCCCGCACCTTCTGCGCCTGCAAATAATAGGCATCATAATAGCCGGCCGACAGCACATAGGTGCCGATCATGATGCGCCGCTTTACCTCGGCGCCGAAGCCGGCGGCGCGCGTCGCCGCATACATGTCGGACAGCGAACCGCCCTCGGGGGCAACGCGCAAACCATAGCGCACGCCGTCGTAGCGGGCGAGGTTCGACGACGCTTCGGCCGGCGCGATGATATAATAGGTGGGGAGGGCGTGGCTGGTGTGCGGCAGCGACACGGTGACGATTTCGGCGCCGGCGTCCTTCGCCCAGGCAACGCCGTCCTGCCACAGCTTCACCAGCTGGCGATCGAGGCCGTCGGCGTGATATTCCCTGGGGATGCCGATGCGTTTCCCGCGAAGGTCGCCGGCGAGGCCGCCGGCGTAATGCGGCACCGGGGCGTCGATCGAGGTCGCGTCCCTGGGGTCGAAGCCGGCCATCGCTTCCAGCATCAGCGCGCAATCGGCAACGGTGCGGGCGAACGCCCCCGGCTGGTCGAGCGAGGAAGCGAAGGCGACCACCCCATAGCGCGAACAGCGGCCATAGGTGGGCTTGATGCCGGCGATGCCGGTGAAGGCCGCCGGCTGGCGGATCGAGCCGCCGGTGTCCGTCCCCGTGGCGGCGGCGCAAAGCCGCGCCGAAACCGCCGCCGAGGAACCGCCCGACGAGCCGCCGGGAACGATCGGCCGGTCGTGGCCAGCCGCCCGCCAGGGCGACACTACCGGGCCATAGGCGCTGGTCTCGTTCGAACTCCCCATGGCGAACTCGTCGAGGTTGAGCTTGCCGAGCATCACCGCACCGGCTTCGAACAGCTTCGCCGTCACCGTGCTTTCATATTGCGGGCGGAAATGTTCCAGCATTTTGGAGGCCGCCGTCGTTTCCACGCCCTTGGTGCAGAACAGATCCTTCACACCGATGGGGATGCCGGCCAGCAGCCCGGCCGTGCCGTCGGCCAGCGCCCGGTCGGCGGCCTCGGCCTGGCGAAGGGCGATGTCCGGCGTTTCCTTCAGGAAGGCGTTCAGGGGCCGCGCCGCCTCGACCGCTTCGAGATGCGCGTTCGCCAGTTCGCGGGCGCTGAACTGCCCGGCGGCCAGGCCGGCGCGCATTTCGGCCAAAGAAAGTTCGGTCAGGGAAAGATCGGTCAGCCCGGCCATTATTCGATCACCTTCGGCACGGCGAAAAAACCGTGGGCGGCGGCCGGCGCGTTCGCCAGCACCGCCTCCGCCATGTCGCCGTCGGTCACTTCGTCGGCGCGCCACGGCCGCGCTGCCGGGATCACGGCCGTCATCGGCTCGACCCCCTCGGTGTCGACCGCCTGCAACTGCTCCACCCAGCCGAGAATGTTGCCGATTTCCGCCGCCAGCGTTCGGGCCTCGCCCGGCGCCAGCCGCAACTGCGCCAGCCTGGCGACGCGCTCCACCATCTGTTCGTCGATTGCCATGCCCCGCGCCTAGCAGCACGCTCCGGCCGCAACAAGCGGCTGTCGACGATTGAGGCGGCGGCCTCGCTCGGCTAGGGGCCGCCCATGCAATCCGAACGCCGCACCTTCGCCATCATCTCGCACCCCGACGCCGGCAAGACCACCCTGACCGAACGGCTGCTGCTGGCCGGCGGCGCCATCCACGCCGCCGGCGAGGTAAAGGCGCGCGGCGCCGCGCGGCGGGCGCATTCCGACTGGATGAAGATCGAGCAGCAGCGCGGCATCTCCGTCACCTCGTCGGTGATGACCTTCGAGCGGCAGGGCCTCACCTTCAACCTGCTCGACACGCCGGGCCACGAGGATTTCTCGGAAGACACCTACCGGACGTTGACCGCCGTCGACTCGGCGGTGATGGTGATCGACGCCGCCAAGGGCATCGAACCGCAGACCTTGAAACTGTTCGAAGTGTGTCGCCTGCGCTCGGTCCCGGTTATCACCTTCATCAACAAGGTCGACCGCGAGGGCCGCCCCCCCTTCGAGCTGCTGGACGAGATCGCCGACAAGCTGGCCTTGGACGTGGCGCCGATGGTGTGGCCGGTCGGCCTGGGCGGCGAATTCGAGGGCTTGTGGGACATCGAGCGCCGGCAACTGCAACGGCCGGACCAGACGATCGCCAGGGGCGACCTCGCCGATCTGGTGACGGCGCCCATCCATGCGCGGGTGGCGGAAGAACTGGAACTGGCCGAGATCGGCTATCCGGCGTTCGACCGCGCCGCCTATCTGCACGGTGACCTTTCGCCGGTCTATTTCGGCTCGGCGTTGCGGAATCTGGGGGTGGAGGCGCTGATCGAGGCGCTGGCGCAATTCGCGCCGCCGCCCCGGCCGCAGCCGGCCGAGCCGCGCCCCATCCAGCCCGACGATCCGCACACCACCGGCTTCATCTTCAAGGTGCAGGCCAATATGAACCCGATGCACCGCGACCGGGTGGCGTTCCTGCGCCTGTGTTCCGGCCGCTTCCGTCGCGGCATGCGGCTGACGCAGATGGCAACGGGCAAGCAGATCGCCATCCATTCGCCGGTGCTGTTCTTCGCCCGCGAGCGCGAAACCGCCGACGAGGCCTTCCCCGGCGACATCATCGGCATCCCCAACCACGGCACGCTTCGCCTTGGCGACACGCTGACCGACGGCCCCGAGGTGAAGATCACCGGCCTGCCCAATTTCGCCCCGGAAATCCTTCGCCGCGTGGCGCTGAAAGACCCCACCCGCACCAAGCAGTTGAAAAAGGCCCTGGACGACATGGCCGAGGAAGGCGTCATCCAGACCTTCCAGCCGATGATCGGCGCGCAAACCGTGGTGGGCGTGGTCGGCCAGTTGCAGCTCGACGTGCTGATTTCAAGGCTGGAGGCCGAATATAAGGTGGAGGCGAAGCTCGAAGCCTCGCCCTACGACACCGCGCGCTGGGTGGCGGCCGACGAGCCGCAGGCGCTGGCGCGGCTGACCGACGAGCATAAAAGCCAGATGGCCGCCGACCGCGACGGCCACCCCGTCTATCTGGCCAAGGATTTGTGGGAACTGAACTATATCCAGGACCGCCACCCGAAGGTGCGCTTCACGGCAACGCGCGAACGCGCCTGACCCTGCGCCGCCGCCAGACCCGAAGCGCGTTGCCGCCCCTTTGACGAAGGATCGACTTCGACGGCTTGGGGAACACACGAAGGAAAGCCGGCGGAATCTTCTTGCCCGGCGGATTTTTCCGGCCATGGTCGGTCGCGGCGGCACCGTTCGTGAAAGGATCGTCATGCAGATTTTCCCTGCCCCGAACCGGGGCGCCCGCTGGCTCTGGCGGCTGCTGCCGCTGCTGGCTGCGCTGACCCTTGCCGTGCCGGCAGGCGCCGCCATCCCCGACGCCGAAGCCGCCAGCCGGCATTTCCGCCAGTGGATGACGGACAACCATGTGCCCGGCCTGGTCTGGGGCGTGGTGAAGGACGGCGAACTGGTCCATGTCGAGGCGCTCGGGGTGGCGGATGTCGCCACCGGGCGCGCCGTCACCGCCGACACGGCGTTCCGCATCGCCTCGATGTCGAAGGCGTTCACGGCGCGCGCCGCCCTTCGCCTCGCCGCCGAAGGCAGGCTCGCCCTCGACGCCCCGGCCGCCCGTTACGTGCCGGAACTGGCGAACTGGGCGCCGACCGTGACCGTCGCCGAACTGCTGCACCACACGGCGGGCTTCGTCACCGACGACCCCTGGGGCGACCGCCAGCAGCCGATGCCGGAAGCCGATTTCACCGCGCTGCTGCAACAGGGCGTGCCGTTCCAGCGCCGGCCCGGCACGGCTTATGAATATTCGAACTTCGGCTATGCGACGCTGGGGCGGGTGGTGACGAACGTGGCGGCGCGCAATTACGCCGAGGAAATCCGCGCCACCATTTTCCGCCCGCTCGGCATGAAGTCCACCACCCACGATGTCGGCGAAGTGCCAAAGGCGCGGCTGGCCCTGCCCTTCCGCTGGCTGGACGATCGTTACCAGGCCGAGCCGACCATGGCCGCCGGCGCCTTCGGCGCCATGGGCGGGGTGGTCACCACCGCCGCCGATTACGCGAAATGGCTGGCGCTGCTGCTGGACGACGAGGACTCGCTTTCCCGCGCCATGCGCGAAGGCGGCGGCTTCCTCCATGTGCGCGGGCGCCCCGGCACCGACGGCCGCCAGTGCGCCAGCGCCGACGCCATCTACGCCACCGGGCTGGTTTCGGCGCGCGACTGCGTGCTGGGGCGGGTACTCTACCATTCCGGCGGCTACCCCGGCTATGGCAGCCACATGCTGCTGCTGCCCGATGCGGGCGCCGCCCTGTTCGCCTTCGCCAACCGCACCTACGCCGGCCCGGCAGCACCCTTGTGGGACGTGGCCGGCGAACTGCGCCGCGCCGGCTTCCTCGCCGATGGCGCCCTCCCGATATCGCCCGCCCTGGCGACGGGCTATCGGGCGGCGATCCGCATCTGGAACGACCGCTCCATCGCGGCCGAGCGGGCGCATCTGGCCATGAATGTCGAACTGGACGCCAGCGAGCGCCAGTGGGCGGACACCTTGCAGCAGTTGCAGGCCGCCAGCGGCCGCTGCGACACCAGCGCGCCGATCACGCCCGACGGCGCGCTTTCCGGCCGCTTCCAATGGCGCTGCGAACGCGGCACGCTAGCCGGCCAATTGCTGCTGGCCCCCGACCGGAACGTGCGAATCCAGGCGCTGCGGCTGCGCCACGAAGATTGACACGGCGCGATGAGTCACTACCACGATACATAAAAAGTGAAAATAATCATGGGAAAATTCATTTTAGTTATAGCCGTAACTTCCTTATTAATCATATCATATCGTGTCGGTTATATTGGAATAGCTGGATCCGCAATAGAAAGAAAACAATATCCGGTATTGTACTGGATGCAATTCATCATTTTAGCTATAGCAGATATATTTCTAATTTTATTTATTATTATCGGCTATCTTCCGTAGCTCATTTTATGCTTTAAGATTCTATCGCGAAAATCAATCGACCGCCACCAATGTCGTACGGTGGCATCATCCCCTACCCTCTGAAGGGCAACGTAACGGCTAGCGCAACTGGCTGTCCTTGCTGCCGCGACGGTTGTAGGGCGCCTGCGCCCGCGCGCCATCTTTCGCCGTGGCGCAGGAAATGCAGGTGCGGGCCGAAGGAAGGGCACGGCGCCTGGCCTCCGGGATCGGCGCGCCGCAGTGGACGCAATGGCTGCTGCCCGGCCCTTCGCCGAGGCCGGCGCGGGCGAGGGCGACCGCATCGGCCACGCTGTCGTCGATCTGATCCTGCACCGCGCCGTCGCGGGTCCAGCCACCGGCCATGCCGCACTCCTTCACGGCCGATATGGGGCGGGCTGGCGAAACCGCCAGAGGGGCGGGCTGGCGAAACCGCCAGATCAGCGCCGCGCCGCGAAGAAGGCCCGCAGCAACGCCGCCGCTTCCGCCTCGGCGATTCCAGCAACGATTTCCGGCGCATGGCGGCTGTGGGCGAAAATACGCGGGCCATGGGCAACGCCGCCGCCCTTCGGATCGGCGGCGCCATAGACGAGGCGGGCGATGCGCGCCTCGGCGATGGCCGCCGCGCACATCGGGCATGGCTCCAGCGTCACCGTCAGCGTGCAGCCCGTCAGCCGTTCGGAACCGAAGCGCGCCGCCCCTTCGCGCAGCGCCAGCAGCTCGGCGTGCGCCGTCGGGTCGCGGTCGGTCCTGGTGCGGTTGTGCGCCGCCGCCAGCAGCCGGCCGTCGGCGGCGGTCAGCACCGCCCCCACCGGCACTTCGCCCAGCCCGGCCGCGGCGCGCGCCAGATCGAGCGCGCGCTCCATGCGGGCGTTCGGCGGAAAGCTCAGCTCGCCGCCTTCAGCGAGCGGGCGTGGCGCTTCCGCTCGTGCGGGTCGAGATAGAGCTTGCGGATGCGGATCGACTTCGGAGTGACTTCCACCAGTTCGTCCTCGTCGATATAGGCGATGGCCTGCTCCAGCGTCAGGCGTTTCGGCGGCGACAGCCGCAGCGCCTCGTCTTTCCCCGAAGCGCGGAAGTTGGTGAGCTGCTTCGATTTCAGCGGGTTCACTTCCAGATCGTCCGACTTGGCGTTCTCGCCCACCACCATGCCGGCATAGACGGGTTCCCCCGGCACCACCATCAGTTCGCCGCGTTCCTCCAGATAGCCGAGCGCATAGCCGACCGCCTCGCCGGTCTCGATCGAGATCAGCACGCCGTTCGGCCGCCCGGCGATCGGTCCCTTCCACGGCCCATAATGGTCGAACAGCCGGTGCATGATGCCGGTGCCGCGGGTGTCGGAGAGGAATTCGCCGTGATAGCCGATGAGGCCGCGCGACGGCGCCGTGAACGACAGCCGCACCTTGCCGCCGCCCGACGGGCGCATGTCGGTCAACTCGCCTTTCCGCGCTGCCATCTTCTCGACCACGGTGCCGGAATATTGCTCGTCGACATCGACCAGCACCGATTCATAAGGCTCGGTGCGGTTGCCGGCGGCATCCTTGCGGAAAATGACCCGCGGCCGGCCGATCGACAGTTCGAAGCCCTCGCGGCGCATGGTCTCGATCAGCACGCCCAGTTGCAGTTCGCCCCGGCCGGACACGTCGAAACTGTCCTTTTCGTCGCTTTCCTTCACTTCGATGGCGACATTCCCCTCGGCCTCGCGCAGCAGCCGGTCGCGGATCATGCGGCTGGTCACTTTCTTGCCCTCGCGGCCGGCAAACGGGCTGTCGTTGACGGCAAAGCGCATGGAAAGCGTCGGCGGGTCGATCGGCTGCGCCGAAAGCGGCGCCTCGACGGCGGGGTCGGCGATGGTGTTGGCGACGGTCGCCTCGGTCAGCCCGGCGATGGAGACGATGTCGCCGGCCCGCGCTTCCTCGACCGGCACATGGTCGAGGCCGCGAAAGGCGAGGATCTTGGTGGCGCGGCCTTCCTCCACCACCTTGCCGTCGCGGTCGAGCGCCTTGATCGGCATGTTCAGCCGCAGCGTGCCCGAGGCGATGCGCCCGGTGAGGATGCGGCCGACGAACTGGTTGCGATCCAGCAGCGACACCAGCAGGCGGAACGGCGCCTCAGCGTCGGCGGCGGGCGTCGGCACATGGGAAAGGATGGTGTCGAACAGCGGTTCGAGGCTGCCCGAGCGCACCTCGGCGTCGTGCCCGGCATAGCCGTTCCGCCCCGAAGCGAACAGCACCGGAAAATCCAGCTGCTCGTCGTTGGCGCCAAGCGTCACGAACAGGTCGAACACTTCGTCCAGCACCTGCTGCGGCCGGGCGTCCTGGCGGTCGATCTTGTTGACGACGACGATCGGGCGCAGGCCCAAGGCCAGCGCCTTCGAAGTGACGAACTTGGTCTGCGGCATCGGCCCTTCGGCCGAATCGACCAGCAGGATGACGCCGTCGACCATGGAGAGGATGCGCTCCACCTCGCCGCCGAAATCGGCGTGGCCGGGCGTATCGACGATGTTGATGCGGGCGCCGCCATGCTCGACCGACGTGCATTTGGCGAGGATGGTGATGCCGCGCTCGCGTTCGAGATCGCCCGAATCCATGGCGCGCTCGGCGACGCGCTGGTTGTCGCGGAAGGTGCCGGACTGGCGGAAAAGCTGATCGACGAGGGTGGTCTTGCCGTGATCAACGTGGGCGATGATCGCCACGTTCCTGAGCTGCATCGGGTTGTTCCAGACTGGGTGGGGGGACGGGATGGCGCGCGCATACAGGAAAAACCCCGGCCAACGCAAGCACGGCCGGCGCAGGCGCCGCCGCGCCGCGCCGCTTTTCCGGCCCCTTTGCCGACCATCGGCGGGAAACAATTGCACGAAACCAACGGCGGGTGGCGGCGGCGCGGCCGGGCACGGTTGACTTTGCATTAACCGGATGCCTATCCCTCGTGAAGGGCGGGACGACGGGCGGCGGCCGCAATGGCGCGTGGCGGAGCAATGGGCGAAACAGGGAACCGCGGCAGCCGGCAGCCGGAGCCATGTTCCTTCGAGAGGGATGGCCGAGTGGAAGAGCCGAACGGCGCGCCGGAAAACAGCATGGACCCCGATGCGGACAGCGCCGCCAGCGACGGCACGGCAACAGCCGGGCGCACGCTCGGCGCCTGGCTGCGCCAGGCGCGCGAGGCATCCGGCCTTTCCCTTGCCGATGTCGCCGAACGCACCAAGGTGCGCCCCGGAATCCTCGCCGACATCGAAACCGACGCCCACGACCGCCTGCCCGCCCTTACCTATGCGCTGGGCTTCGTCAAAGCCTATGCCCGCACCGTCGGCGTCGATCCGGCGGCGGCGGCCGACGCCTACCGGCGGGAATCGCAGAAGCTCGACCCGGCGCCAAGCATCGTCGATCTGCAACCGCTGGAAGCGCGGCGCCTGCCGTCGCGCGGGCTGCTGTTCGCGACGACGCTGCTGATCCTGCTGCTGCTGGGCGGCTTCTGGGCCTGGGGCGCCGGCTGGCTGACTCCGGCCATGGAGCAGACGGACGCCGCGCCCATCGCCGAAGCACCGGCCGACGCCATCGAGCCGGCCGCGGACGAGACGCCCACGGACGAACCGACGGCGGCCGAGACCGACAGGATCGTCACCATCGCCGCCAACAACGAAGTATGGTTGCAGATCGCCGACGGCGACGAAATCTTCTTCACCGGCATCCTGCAACCGGGGCAGAGCCTGACGCTTCCCGAAGGACGGCCGTGGCTGCTTCGCACCGGGCGCGCCGGCGCCCTCGATATCAAGGTGGGCGAACAGGCGCTGCCGCCCCTTGGCCGACCGATCGAGAATCTGCGCGACGTTCCGCTCAGCCCCGACGCGCTGCTGGCCAGATTTGCCTCCGCGGCGCCGACAGCGCTTGCGCCGGCGGCCGCAACCTTTCAGGAAGGCAACTGATTCAGCTTCCGGCAAGGCCCGCCATGCTCAAGTCCCGCCTCGGACGGGCCTCTCCGGGAACAGACAAGGAACCAGATCGTTGATTCGCGCACCCCTGGCCCCACTGGCCCCGATCGCCCTCTCCCTGCTGCTGGCGGTTCCGGCGGCGGCGCAAAGCCAGCCGCAGCAGCTCGACCGGCGGGTGCAGACGCTGGAAAGCCAGATGCGCGCCGTGCAACGGCAGGTGTTCCCCGGCGGCGACCGGCGTTTCTTCCCGCCCGAGATCCCCACCGAGGAACCGCAGAGCCAGCAGGAAGCTCCGGGGAACCCGGCCGGACCCGCCATCGTCGACCTGACGCAGCGCGTCACCTCGCTCGAAACCCAGCAGCGGCTGCTGACCGGGCAGATCGAGGAATTGCAGCACCAGTTGCGGCAGATGCAGACGGCGGTGGAAAGCTTGCAGCAGCAGGTGGCGCCGCCGGCGCCAGACGCCGCCGACGAAGGCGCGGCGACCGCCGACACGGTGACGGCGGCGCTGGCCGAAACGAACGCGCCCGAAGCGAAGCCGGCACCCGCCGGGCCGAAGACCGACGCCGAACTCGAAGCGGAATATCGCCGGGGCTATGCGCTTTACACCGCCGGCAATTATCCGGCGGCGGAAAGCGCGCTCGAACAGTTCGCCGACGCCAATCCGAAGCATGCCCGCGCTTCCAACGCCTTGTTCTGGGCCGGCCGCTCGATGCTGGCGCAGGGGCGCACGGCGGACGCGGCCAAGGCGTTCCTGTCCGGCTATCAGCAGTTCCCGCGCGGCGCACGCGCCCACAACAGCCTGCTGTGGCTGGCGAAATCGCTGACCGACCTGAAGCAGCCGGCCGCCGCCTGCCAGGCGCTCGACCAGTTGCAGGCTTCCTACCCCGACCGCATCACCGGCCAGTTCAGGACCGACACCGCCGCCGCCCGCAAGGACGCCGCATGTGGCTGAGCGGCCGGCGCTGACGCCCGGCTGGTTCCTGCGCGAAGTGCAACGCCTCGCCGGCGCCGCTTGCGACGCCACTTGCGACGCCACTTGCAGGGACGACGAACAGCTGGCGCTGGCGGTTTCGGGCGGCGCCGATTCGCTGGCGCTGCTGCTGCTGGCCGCCGCCGCCTTTCCGGGCCGCATCCAGGTGCTGACGGTGGACCACGGCCTCCGCCCCGAAGCGACCGGCGAATGCGCCATGGTGGCGCGGCTGGCGCATGGCCTGGGCGCGCCCGCCGACATCCTGCGCCTGTCGCTTCGGCCCGGCGGCAATGTGCAGGCGCGCGCCCGCGACGCGCGCTATCGGGCGCTCGGCGAGCGCTGCGCCGAACTCGGGCTGCGCTTCCTCCTCACCGCCCACCACGAAAACGACCAGGCGGAAACGCTGCTGCTGCGGCTGGCGCGCGGCAGCGGCCTGGCCGGTCTCGCCGCCATTGGCGCCACCAGCCGCCTCGCCGGGGTGACGGTGCTGCGCCCGCTGCTCGCCCGCCGCCGCGCCGAACTCGCGGCGATCGTCGCCGCCGCCGGCTGGACGGCCGCCGAGGATCCGTCGAACGCCGATCCGAAATATGACCGCACCAGCGCCCGGACGCTGCTGGCGGCCAGCTCCTGGCTCAGGCCGGAGCGCCTTTCCGCAAGCGCCCGCCACCTGCGGCAGGCCGAGGAAGCGCTTTGCTGGGCGGCGGACCGCAGCTGGGACAGCCGCGCCCTGGCCGGAGACGACGGCCGCATCACGCTCGACCCCGAAGGGCTGCCGGCCGAACTCCGCCGCCGCTTGCTGGGGCGCGGCCTCGCCGCCTTCGGCGCGGCCCCCGACGGCCCGGCGCTCGCCCGCCTCCTCGCCGATCTCGACTCCGGCCGCGCCGGCTGTTCCGGCCCGGCGCTGGTCCGGCCGCACCGGGGCCGCTGGGCCATCGGCCCGGCGCCGCAGCGCCGGCCTGCCACTTCCTCTTGAAACGACGCCGAGGATGCTCGATATGTAGGGTAGCCGGGCGACCCG